>DAOWHZ010000068.1 GCA_030641105.1 bacterium
AATTTTTTCCACTAAATGCGCCTTGTTAACTTGATACGGCAGTTCAGTCGCTATTATTTGAAACATACCGTTCTTGGTTTCCACTACTTCGGCCTTGCCCCGCATAACAATGCCTGCTTTACCAGTGGCATAGGCCTGCAAAATATCTTTGTTATTATAAATCACGCCGCCGGTAGGAAAATCCGGCCCTTTGACAAACTGCATTAAATCTTCTACTGTCGCGTCCGGGTGATCAATTAGATGAATAATACCTTGGACCAGCTCTCTTAAATTATGCGGCGGAATATTAGTAGCCATGCCAACCGCTATTCCCATAGTGCCATTCAGCAGTAAATTAGGTAGTTTGGCAGGCATTACTCGCGGCTCTTTGTGCGAGCCATCAAAATTTGGTATAAAATTAACAGTATTTTTTTCAATGTCAAAAAGCAATTGTTCGGAGATCGCTGACATTTTTGCTTCTGTATATCGCATAGCAGCCGCTCTGTCTCCGTCCATTGAGCCGAAATTTCCCTGGCCACGCACCAAAGGATAACGCATGGAAAAATTTTGCGCCATTCTTACCATAGATTCATAAACCGCTGTGTCGCCATGCGGATGATATTTGCCTAAAACTTCACCGACAACCGTGGCTGACTTTCTAAATTTTGCTCCGGAACGCAAGCCAATACTCCACATAGCGTACAAAATTCTTCTATGAACCGGCTTTAAGCCATCACGCACATCAGGCAAGGCGCGCGAAACAATCACGCTCATAGCATAATCTAAATATGATTTGCGCATTTCTTCAATAATTGGCTGTGGTTCAATTAAGCCATATTCGGTTTTTTGTTTGCCATTGACTATTTGTTTAGTAATTGCCTTTTTTTCATCCTGTATTTTTTCATTCTCTTTTTCTGCTGGCTTTTCTTTTTCCACTGGTTTAACAATTTTTTCAGGCGCTGGCTTTTTAATAACTTTTTTTGCCATGATTTTTTTAGCTGTTTTTTTAACCACAGACTTTTTAACCACTTTCTTAACCGGCTTCTTTTTAGTAGATTTTTTTACAACTTTTTTCTTTGCCATATATTAATAATGTTATGAGTTATCGGTTAAGGCTCAAATGGAACCGAGGCTCTTAATGAAATCGAGGCTCTTTTAGATATAAATTCCAAATCTCAAATCACAAATAACAAACAAATCTCAAATCACAATAACCTAAATTCCAAACATCAATCAAACTAATCTTAGCTATTAAAAATCCAAATTTTGGAATTTTGGACATTGGAATTTGTTTGTTGTTTGGTGCTTGTAATTTGGGATTTCTAAAAATTGGGTGCTCTGGTTTCATTTAACCTTTAACCGTTATGAGCTATGCGTTACGGCGTACTAGTTGCCTGCTCTTCATCAGCTTTAATCTGATTTTCCAGCTCCTCCAACCTTTTTTTCAATTCATTTATTTCATCATCTTCAAATACAACCGCGTCATCAGAAGTCGTAGCAGTCTCACTAAAAATATCCCTGCCTTCCTCTTCTGTCTCAATTTCTTTTAATTCCGCCATGCCTTCTTTTACTTTTTCTAATGTTTTAGTGAATTCATCAGCGATTTTATCCCATTCTTGAACAGCTGAATTATTAATATCTGTATTTTCAGTTGTTTTAAAAATATTTTTAAGATTAAAAACCCAAGCCCCAAATATCAAAACCATAAAAAAAGTGACCCCGGCCCACATCATCAATCTTTTATCTCGTTCCATTCTTTCAGAATCAATATGCTTTACAACCTTTAGTTGTTTCTTTGTCTTCTTTTCCTGCTGTTTAACTTTTTTTATAACTTCTTCTTTTTCTTTTTTTGCTTCCTGCTTTTTTTCTGACATCTGTTGCTTTCCCATTATAGCTTCCTTACCCGCCAAAGCTTTTTTAACATCCATAGCTTTAACGGAGGATGTAGTGTCGGCGGGAGCGAAAACGGGTTTGTCGTCTGTTTTCTCCGCCTGAGGCGGACCAGCCTCTGACTGGTGTTTTCTCCGCCTGAGGCGGACCATCCTTTGGCTGGTTTTTTCTGTTTTCCGGCTAATTCTCACAGGCAGCTGAACTTTCTTAGGTTTTTTAACAACCTTTTTCTTGCTTGTAGTTTTTGTCTTAGTTGTTCTCCTCGGCATATTTTTATAAATTCGCGGCTGATTAGCGACAATTAAACATTAAAAATCACTCACTTTTTGAGTGTGTAATAATTTAAATTGTAGCAAAAAATATTAAAAAAGTAAAGAGTTGATTGACCCTTAATGAACTATTTTAATAATAATCAAACTATAAATAAAAAAGAAAAAAATAATAAAAAATAATTACTAAAAACTCTGAATTGATTTACAAAACAGCAAAATTAATATTATGTTTTTATCTTTAATGTTTTTATCTTTAAATAAAATGTGTTATAATTAAAACAGTTATTTAGGATCCGGTGATCTTTGCAATTTTTACCCTAAACTCACAAAATGTAACTACTCACCTACACCAACTACACCATTTTACAACTTAAATCATCCGTAAAAATAAACAATTCCCACTCATTAGACAAAGGAAGGAAACTCGGGTTTCATCTTTCTACTTAACCAATGAAGATAGTTTATTAATTTTTTCTAAAGCTCAGGAGAAAAAATAAAAGACGACTTTAGAGAAGCTGGAGTAAAACTTGCCAAGGATATTGTTGGCAGATCCGCGAAAAAAATAAACAGCTTAATAATGCTCACGGATGTTTTAACAGATAATGGAGCCGATGTTATAGGGGGCATCCAGGATAAATTAGAAAAAAAATTTTAATTATAGGCGGAGCGGCCGGTGATGATTTTCTATTTAAAGAAACTTATGTTTACTATAATGATAAAGTTCTGCCCTCTTCTATGGTAGGCGCTGGTCTATTCGGCAATTTTGGCATAGGCGTAGGCGTCCGCCATGGATGGATTCCTATTGGATTGCCTATGAAAGTTACTAAATCAAAAGGAGCTGTTTTAGAAGAAATAAACGGAAAACCAGCTGTGAGCATTTATGAAGATTATTTTAGAGAAAAAGCTGAAAAAATAAAAGAAGAGTTATTAGCAAGAATGGCTATTATTTATCCTTTGGGCATGAGCGTGGAGGGTTCATTAAAGCTTTTAATTAGAGATGAGGTCATTGCTAATGAAAAAGGAGAAATTACCTGCACAGCAAAAATTTCTTAAGATTCAGAAATCCGTTTGATGTTAGAAGATTCAAAAAAGCTATTCAGGCAGCTAAAGAAGCAACTGAAAATGCCTTGACTCAACTTAAAGGCAAGTTCCCCCAAAGCTGTATTTGTCTTTGACTGTATGGCTCGTCATAGATTACTTGGTCCACGAATCGGAGAAGAGATAGAAGCTATCCAGAAGATTTTAGGAATAAAAAACAAGCTCCCTTAGGAGGCAAGATTGAGCAGGATGTTTGTCAGTTTGTTTTTCATAACGAGACTATATGTCTGTTGATTTCAGACGAGCAAGGGTTTGCGCATCATATAAATTTTTTCTCAAAACAAATATTGATTATTATTAAAAGATACTTAAAATGAGTTTTAAATTAACTTTATTGATTGTCGGCGCTTTTGTTATTGCTGCCTTAAGTTTTTTTATTGGAATTTTTGTTTATTTAAATAACAGAAAGAGCGCAGCAGCCAAATTTTTTGCTTTAATGAATTTATGTTTAGCTGGCTGGTGCGTTTTTGGCTTAGGCTTGGGATACCTTAGTCATACGCCGTCAAAAGCGGTGTTCTGGATGCGTTTGGGCAATCTTTTCCCAATATTTATCGCTGCCTTTTATTTTCACTTTGTTGTCGCTTTGCTCAATCAAGTTGAATTAAAAAAGAGAATTCTTAAAGTCATTTATACTTTAGCAGGGTTGATTTTATGTTTAGCCATTATCTTTCCCCAGCACTGGATTGGCCGAGCAGTGCCAAAGATGTATTTTAGATACGCTCAAAGCGACGCTGGATTCATTCTTTATTTTTATACTTTTTTCTTTTTAGCAGTTGGCATTTATTCTTTTTATTTACTGATCAGGGAATATAAAACACTTTCAGGAAACAAGCGCAGACAAATAGGGTATCTAATTTTAGCTGCCTTTATTGGATTTGGTAGTGGGTCAACTACTTTTTTTATTGCTTATGATATTTCAATAGATCCTATTTTCGTTCTTTTAATAATCTTCTTCCCTCTTATTATTAGTTATGCCATTTTTAAGCATCAATTTATGGATATTAAGATTATTATTACTAAGGGGACAATCTATGCGGTATTAATTGCTTTAATCACTGGTTGTTTGGTGGCAGTGGCTTCTTTAAATTATTGGTTTATTGAAAATTTGCCTAATTATAGTTCTTGGATGATGATGGCGGCAGGGGCTGTTTTTGCTTTTTTTGTCGGCAAATATTTTTTTGATAAAAACAAAGAATTAAAGAATCAAATGGCCAAATTAGACAGGAACGCCAAAATGTTGGTCAGAAGAGATTTGGAGCTTTCTCTCTCCAGAGAAAAATTAGCCCAAGAAAAAGGGAAAATAGCTGCAGTGATTAATAGTTTAGTTGATGGTTTAATTATGGTTGACCAAGATCAAAAGATTGTTTTGATTAACCCCGAAGCAGAAAGAATTTTGAATATAAAGGAAAAAGAAGTTGTTAATAAAAAAATAGACCAAATTACCGGTTCTGAAAATTTAAACAAACTTTATGAAACTTTGAGCCAAAAAATAGAATGGACTAAACAGAAATATAAATTGGTTTTAGAAAAGCCATTTAAAAAATTTTTTCAAGTGTCAATTGTTAAGGTGGCAGTTGAAGAGGCAGAAGTTGGGTTAATGGTTATTTTGCATGATGTTACCCGCGATAAAGAGATTGATCGGATGAAAACAGAATTTATTTCTATTGCCGCCCACCAACTGCGCACTCCTTTATCAGCGGTAAAATGGGCTTTACAAATGATTTTAAATGGTCATATGGGGAAAATTGATCCTGAAGTAAGAGAATATCTAAGAAAGTCTTATCAATCAAATGAAAGAATGATACATTTAGTTAATGATTTGCTCAATATTTCCCGGATTGAAGAAGGCCGCTTTCTTTATGACTTAAAATTGGTTTCAATTAAGGATATAATAAAAGAAGCTATTTTTTCCTCAAAAGTTTTATTATCTAAAAGAAAAATAAAAGTAAAATTTAATGCGCCTAAAAGTAAAATACCTAAAATTAAAGCAGATGCAAAAAAAATGAAATTGGCTATCCAAAATTTAGTTGATAATGCTATAAGATATTCAATGGCAGGCAGTGAAGTTATTATTAATCTGGAGCAAATAAAAGAAAAAAAGAATAATTTTGTCAAAATTGAAATCAAAGATTATGGCATTGGTATTAACATTAAGGATCAAGAGAGATTATTTTCTAAATTTTTTCGCGGCGGTAATGCTGTTAGATTTCAAACTGAGGGATCAGGATTAGGTTTATTTATTGTGAAAAATATTATTGAAGCACATTATGGCAAAATTTGGTTTAAAAGCGAGGAAAATAAAGGGACAACTTTTTATGTTAAATTACCAATAAATAATAATTAAAAATGCAAAAATATAATGCGAATGCCGCGAATTAGTATGCGAATGCCGCGAATTCTAATAATGCGAATCAACAAAATATAGTTAAAAAGTTATTCGCATAATTCGTATTTGCAACATTCGTCCCGCCTCGGCGGGATAGATTCGCATTATAATTATTCATTTTGTATTAATAGACATTATGACCACCAACAAAAAAAAGATTTTAATAATTGAAGATGAAGAAATTTTACTTAATATTTTATCTAAAAGAATAAAAGATGAAAATTTTACTGTTTTTACCGCTAAAGATGGAGAGGAGGGTTTGGCTCAGATTAAAAATAATAAGTCAGATTTAATTTTATTAGATATGATATTACCTAAAATTGACGGTTTTGGCGTATTAGAAAAAATGAAAAAGGATAATATTAACATCCCGGTGATAATTATTTCCAATTCCGGGCAGCCAATTGACATTAATAGAGCTATTGAATTAGGGGCTTGTGATTATTTAATCAAAGCCAAATTTGAGATAGATGAAATTATTGAAAAAATCCATCGCTGTTTAATGATTGAGCAAAGCGGCAAATCAGGAGCTAAAAAAATATTAATAGTAGAAGACGACCAATTTTTACTGGATTTATGCGTTAAAAGATTTAATCAGTCGGGTTATAATGTTGATTTTGCTGTTAACGGTCAAGAAGGATTAGAAAAGATTATTAAAAACAAGCCGGATTTAATTTTATTAGATTTGATTATTCCAGGTATTGATGGTTTTGACGTTTTAAAAAAGGTGCGTGTTAATAAAAATAAAAGTATAGCCAAAATTCCTATTATAGTTTTATCAAATTTAGGCCAAAAATCTGATGTGCAAAAAGCTTTAAACCTCGGAGCTAGTGATTATTTAATTAAAGCTCATTTTACCACGGATGATATTATTAGTAAAGTGAAAAAATATTTAAAAGAATAATAATGTTTCAGTTGGATAAAATACTTTTTAAAATTTATAAAAAACCCAAACCCTAAACATCAAAACCATAAAAAAAGTAACCCCTGCTCGGCTCTTGCCAAATCCCAAAACCTATGTTAATATAACAATTGTAATCCCAAATAGAGATTACTGCGTTAAATTAATAATAAATTCTACTGATTGGACAACAACTTTGGCTGTCAAGGGTATAAATATTTTAAGTTATATCAGATTAAAATGAACTTAAATAACAGTTTATCTTCAACAAACTCAATAGATGAAGCAATTAATATTAAACTCAAATTATATAAAACTTTGAGTATTTTTGTGTTTGTCTAATTTTCTCAAAACCCTGATTTATGCTTCGTGTTAATTCGTTTCTTATTCGTTCTATTCGTGTATCACTTTACATAAGAATAAATTAGTTTTAATGAATTAACATTAATAAAAGGCAACTCGTAATCTAAGATAACAGCCTCCAACAGTAGAATATTAAATTTATGATGGAATATATTATTTATGGCGTTTTGGCTGTGGGCGGCTTTTTTATTGGTTGGTGGGTACGCAAACAAAGAGCTTTAGCCCAGGTCACTAGCGCTGAAGCCAAAGCTAAAAAAATCCTGACTGACACTAAAGCCAAACAAAAAGAACTCTTATTACAGGCGCAGGACAAAGCTTTAAAAATTATTGATGAAGCCAAGCATGAAGATGCAAGACGGCGCCAAGATATTAATAATTTGCAAGCCAGATTAGAAAAAAGAGAAACGGTTTTTTCACAAAAATTATTATAACTGCAAGACAAACAGCAGCAGCTTTATGATAAAGTTAGCAGGGTTGAAGAAGTTAAAGAAA
>DAOWHZ010000033.1 GCA_030641105.1 bacterium
CCAACCCCTCTATCGCTTCTCGCCAAGGCGGGATCGCGGGAGAGGGGAGCTCTGGAAAAAAGTTTTTTCATACTCAAAGTAATCCTACAGCAGCCAAGCTAGTTAAAACTATACCAACTGCCAAGGTTGCCGCGCCCGCGAATTTGAACCAAAACCAATTGTTAGAAAAATGGAATGAAGTTTTAGCTAAAGTTAAGCAACATAATCATTCTTTGTCATTTATTTTGCGGGTTTGCCAGCCCAGGGATTTAATTGGTAATCAGTTGTGTTTAGCTTTTAAATATAAATTTCATAAAGACAGGGTTAATGAACCAAATATTAAAGCTATAATAGAAAAAATTTTGCATCAGGTTTATGGCCTGCCTTTAACAATAGAAGCTGTGATTGATGAGAATCTGCAAGTAGCCGGTGAAAGGCTGGTAAATGAAAATTTAACCAAAGAAAATATTTCAGCTAACTTGACGCAAAACAAAGAGAGTGAAAAAAGCGGCATGGTAGATAGTTTGCTTAAAACTTTTGGCGGGAAAGTGGTGAAGTGATTTACGCGTAACGCATAACTTGGAATATATTGCCGGGTCGTCTAATGGTAGGACACAAGATTCTGGCTCTTGGTATCGGGGTTCGAATCCCTGCCCGGCAGCAAAGAAATAAGTTAATGAATTAAAGTTTAAATTATGAACAATGCAAAAACTAGCCAAGATGTTGGTTATACAACCAATGGTAAAGCAGGCGAGCAATGCAAAGATTGTACGCATTTTCAGGCAATTGATGATAATTGTGGTAATTGTTTTGGTAACAAAGTTTCTACCATAGGTAGTTGTAATCATTTTACGGCTAAATAAAATTGGTAAAATAATTAAATTAAGCCTTGATTTTTTAGTAGCCAGGGCTTTATTTTATTCTAAGAGTATGATAAAATAAAGGTAAGTAAGAATGAAATTTATTAATTTTTTATATTTCTGCTGATTTTTAGTTTGTGGATGTTTGGATGCTGAAGCATCCTGAACCCTAAGCTTCAGCCAAAGGCTGATCCGCCTATGGCGGAAAAGCTCGGTAGAAAAACTACGAAATATATGGCTAAAAAAATTAAAAAAACTCCCACCTCTGCTACTCCCTCCGTTAAAACTACGGAAGTCAAGAAAGCTATGGCGGGCAAGAAATTGCCGTCAAAATTGGTGAAATATTTAGACAAAGCAGAAGTTAAGCATGAAATTTTAGAGCATAAGACGGTTTATACTGCTTTAGACGTGGCCACAACAATGAAAAAGAAATTATATGAAATTGCTAAATCACTGTTGGTAAAGGCAGATAAGGATTATTATTTGGTGCTGTTGCCAGCTGATTACAATTTGGATTTTAAAAAGTTAGGCAAATGTATTGGAGTACAGACTGGTAAAAAAGTAAAAGTTGTTAAGATTCCGGGTGAAAAGATTATGGAATCCGTGCTTAAAATCAAGGCGGGCGCAATGAGCGGTTTTGGCGGATTGCATAAGTTGCCTGTGTACGCGGACAAAAGTTTAACAAAAGTGAAAAAAGCGATTTTTTCTTCAGGCAGTTTTAATCATTCAGTGGAAATGGCAGTTCGCGATTTTGTTAAGTTAGAAAAGGCGATTTTGGGAAATTTTGGGATAAAAAAGAAGGTGAAAATAGTAAAGCCAAAGAAGGTGGCGAGGAAGAGGACCGTAGTTAAGAAAAAGGCAGGCGCGAAAAAAAGTAAATAGTGTTTATTTATGATAACCATTAAAATAGAAAAATTTCAAGGTCCTTTAAGTTTGCTGCTTCAGTTGATTGAAAAACAGGAAATGGATATTACTGAAATTAGCCTTGCTAAGATTGCTGATCAGTATGTTGACTATATAAAAAGTTTAGATAAAATAAATCCGGATGATATGGCGGATTTTTTAGTGGTGGCGGCCCGGTTATTACTGATTAAATCCAGAGCATTGTTACCTTATTTATACCCAGAGGAAGAGCAGGAAATAGAGGAATTTGAGCAGCAGTTAAGAATGTATAAAGAATTTTTAGAAGCGATGAAAAAAATTGAAGCAAAGTTGAAGAAGAAAAAATTTATGTTTGCTCGTGAGTTTAACAGAAAAGCTGTATTATCTTTAGCTCAAGGCATTAGTTTGTTTTCACCGCCTAAACGATTAACCATTAAAGATATGGTTACTGTTTTTCAGGGTTTGATTAAAAATTTGGAGCCGGAGCAGAAATTAGAAGAAGAAAGATTAGAGCATAAGATTAATATTGAAGATAAAATTTTAACTATCCAGAAAATGTTAATAAGCAGAATTAAAATGAGCTTTAATAAATTATTAAATAATACTAAGTCAAAGACAGAAGTGATTGTGAGCTTTTTAGCGATGTTGGAGTTGATCAAGCAAAGGGAGGTGGTGGTTATGCAAAAGGAGTTATTTGGAGAGATAATGATTAATAGTAATTCAAGTTTAGAGCAATAAATAAAAAGTTTATCGGTTTAATCAGGTGATTAGGGAAAGGATGTCAGACAAAAGGATATCAGGAAATATTTATTCTGATAACCTGATAGTCTGACATCCTTCCCCTGTTCAACTGATTCCCTGATAACCTTTATTGTTATAAGAGATATATTATTTAATATTATTTAGTTTTATGAATATAAAATCCCAAATTGAATCCCTACTTTTCATTTCTGCCAAACCAATGACAGTAAAACAGCTGTCTGATTTAATTAACAAATCAGTTAGCTCCTCTTCCGCTAAAGTTTTGGCAGACAAGGAGATTAAGCAGGTCGGCGATGAATTAGCGGAGGATTATAAAAAAGAAAAGCGCGGAGTCCAAATAATTAAAAACGGCTCAAAGTATCAAATGGTTAGCTCGCCGGAAAATGCAAAACTAGTTCAGGAGTTTGTCAAAGATGAAATCACTGGAGAATTATCCAGGCCGAGTTTGGAGGCCTTAACTATTATTGCTTATCGCGGTCCAATTAGTAAAATTGATTTAAATAGAATTAGAGGAGTGAATTGCGCTTTAATTTTACGCAATTTGCTTATCAGGGGCATGATTGAAGCTAAATTTGATAAAAAGAAAAGGGAAACATATTATAATGCAACCTTTGATTTTATTAGGTTTTTAGGGATTAACGATGTTCGCGAATTGCCGGATTTTGAAAGGTTGAGTGAGGATGATACATTGGATAAAATATTAAGCGAAGCGGAAAACAATTAAAATTAATATTATGCAAATTATTAAAGATAAAATCACGCTTGATAAACTTAAACAAATGGCAGAAGAAATGTTTGGTGATTTAGTAAAGGCGGTTATTGATGTAGAAAAGGAAATTATGGCAATTGGAGGAGAATTGCACGCTGATGAAGAAGCAATGCTAATTAAGTATAGCTCAAAACAGCAGAATCTTTGGGGTATAAATCTTTATCCAGAATTAGATCAAGACAACTGGGTTGAATTTGATTCTATGATCAATTTGCGCCCCTCGCAAGGTAATCGCAGCCGCGGAGTTGACAATCCTGAAATACAACAAAAAATCATTAATATTGTAAATAAATTAGTGCAAAAATGAATTATCAACATAAACAATTAGCTCAAGGCAATTGGTTTAAGTTATTATTAATAGAACAGTTGGCTAATGTTGGCAGTGAAGTTGAACGGACAATAAAGTGGAGACAAAAGGGAAATAGTGACTACAGCAATAGGGCCTTTATTCGCGCTTTGGAATTGTTAAATTTAACCATTGCTGACAAAAAAAATAAATTCCGTTTAAAAGAATTGGCGCGCCTTTATGAAGTTTTAGTTGATTATTTTGCCGGCAATAATCAATATTTATCATCAGACGAGTTATGGCAAAAATATTTTTACGCTTTTAACTATATGGCGAGGATTAAATATTAACCTTTTCATTTATTTTAAGAAGAAAAATAAGATATTGTTTCTTATTTTTTTATTGGCAAAAAATAGAAAAATGTGGTAAAATAGAATCAGTTAATCAATTAATCAGTTGAGCAGTTAGAACTAAGCAACTGATTAACTGATTAACTGATTAACTAAAATGGATATAATCATTGATTACAATTTCTTATATGATTTAGCCGGATTGCCGCCTCATATTTTAATTTGGCGGGTGTTGTGGGATCTTTACGGCTGGCTGCCTTTTTCAATTGCTTTTCTTTGGGCGGCCGGTTATCTCTGGCTAAAGTCCAGACGGATTAGATTTAAGAAACAACAAAAATTTATTCTTTTAGCCATTGATATTCCGCGCGATAACAGGCAAACGCCTAAAGCGGTAGAAAATATTTTTTCTTATTTAGCCGGAGCCCATGGTACCATTAGTTTTATTGAAAAATGGTGGGAAGGCAGACATCAATTATCTATGTGCTTAGAGATTGTCAGTATTGACGGCTATATTCAATTTTTAATTCATACTCCGGAACAATTTCGCAATTTAGTTGAATCAGCTGTTTATTCCCAATATCCGGATGCGGAAATTACCGAAGTCAATGATTATACCGAAGGCATGCCGACTCAGTTTCCTGATGACGAATGGGATATTTGGGGCTGTGAATTTATTCAAAAAGTAAATTCGGCTTATCCAATGAAAACCTATAAAGAATTTGAGCATCAAATGGGCGCTCCGGAAACTCAATATAAAGATACTATGGCGTCGTTAATGGACTTAGGCAGTAGTTTAGGCAAGGGCGAACAGCTTTGGTTCCAGATTCTTCTTACACCGATTGGTTTTGACTGGCCGGAGATTGGCGATAGGGAAATAAGCAAAGTAATAGGTGAAAAAATTAAATCAGGCCCTAACATTGTTGATACAATATTAGATACATTTGGCAGGTGGGTTGGTTATTTTACTGATGAGATTTTTGGCGGAGCAGCCGCTGAAGAAAAAAAGAAAGAAGACCAGCAAGATATGTTTAAAATGATGAATCTAAAACCAAAAGAAAAAAAACAAGTTGAAGCCATTCAGGAAAAAGTTAGTAAATTAGGCTTTGATTTTAAAATAAGATTTATTTATTTAGCCAAAAAAGAAGTAATGAATAAACCAAAAGTTTGTAATGGTTTTGTTGGTTTTATAAAGCAATTTACATCCATGGACCTAAACCAATTAAAGCCGGATTTAAGCAAAACAGCTACTAGGGCCAATTATTTTTTTAAGAATTATATAATAAATGCAAAAAAAAGAAAGATAATGATTGGCTACAAAGACAGGGATGATAATATTGGCAGAAAACCGGGAATTTTAAATATTGAGGAATTAGCTACTATTTGGCATTTTCCAGTGGAAACTATTACTAAGCCTCCCTTATTGCAGAAAACACCGGTAAAAAAAGCTGAAGCGCCGGCAGCTTTGCCCACAGGAGAAAAAGCTGTTAGTGAAGAAATATTGGAGCCGATATTTATGGAACATGAAACACGTAACATGAAACAAGCGATGGATAAAGACATTGAGAAGGTTAGTGGCGAAGCCGGAGTTAAGGGAGCGCCGCCGGGTAATTTGCCAATCGCGTAAAGCTCCCACAAATCAACAAATCCTTTCACAAATCTACAAATATTTATTATCTGTGTTATTTCGTATTTGTAATATTTGTGAATTGATTTGTTGATTTGTGGGAGATAATATAAATTATTTATGAATTCAAATAATCACAACGAAATAACAATATTTGCTGAAACCACCTTCCGTAATCAATTCAGGGAATTTGGCATTAAAACCGATGATCGCCGTCGCCATGTTTATGTTATTGGTAAAACAGGCATGGGCAAGACAACCTTGATTGAGAATATGGTTTATTCTGATATTTTAGCCGGCAAGGGCGTTTGCTATATTGATCCCCATGGCGATACAGCTGAAAAAATATTAGGATGGATTCCAGCTTCACGGATTAATGATGTAATTTATTTTAATCCGGCTGATATCAATCATCCGATTTCTTTTAATGTTTTAGAAAAAGTTGATCCGCATTACCGCCATTTAATCGCTTCCGGCTTAATAGGCGTTTTTAAAAAATTATGGGCTGATTCATGGGGGCCTAGATTAGAGTATCTGCTGCGAAATACTATTTTAGCTCTTTTAGAGTTTCCTGACAGCACTTTACTGGGAATTAACAGGATGCTGGTAGATAAAGAATATCGCAAAAAAGTAATTGATAAAGTGCAGGATCCGGTAGTCAGGCAATTTTGGACAGAAGAATACGCTAAATACGGCGGACAATTTCAAGTAGAGGCTATCTCGCCAATTCAAAATAAAGTTGGCCAGTTTTTGTCAACTTCTTTAATTCGCAATATTGTTGGCCAGGTTAAATCCTCAATTGATTTAAGAAAAGTTATGGATGAAGGCAAAATTTTAATTTTAAATCTTTCCAAAGGCCGTATTGGCGAAGATGCCTCTGCTTTGCTTGGTTCAATGTTAGTTACTAAAATTCAACTGGCATCCATGAGCCGGGTTGATGTGCCAGAGGAGCAAAGAAAAGATTTTTATTTATATGTTGATGAATTCCAGAATTTTGCCACTGATTCATTTGCTGATATTTTATCTGAGGCGCGCAAATACCGTTTGAATTTAATTATTGCCCATCAATACATTGAACAACTTGGTGAAGTGGTTAAGCCGGCAGTATTTGGTAATGTAGGCACAATTATTTGTTTTAGGGTTGGCGCGGCTGATGCTGAAGAATTAGTTAAGGAGTTTACTCCTGTATTTACCGAAGAGGATTTAGTTAATTTGCCTAAATATGAAGTGTATTTAAAATTAATGATAGATGGAGTAGCTTCTGACCCTTTTTCAGCCCGCGGTTTGCCGCCTTTAGCAAAAGAAGAAGGAACAGATAATAGAGAGAAAGCCATTAAAGTATCGCGTGAAAGATATACAAAAAGCAGAGAAGTGGTTGAGGATAAGATTATGCGCTGGCATGAAAATAAAACAGACCCGCCTGCGCCAAGGCTACGGCGGGCAAGCGATAGAAAAGAAGATAAAAAAGGCATTAGTTTCGAACATGATAAAAATAAAGCAAATTATGCAGGATCAGGTAAAAATGACAATTATAATAATAATGGAATTTATAAATATAAGGCGATTTGCTCTCGTTGTGGTAAGCAAACCAAGGTTTCTTTTGAGCCAGATGGCATACGGCCGGTGTTTTGCAAGGAATGCTTAACTAAAGCGCGTTTGGAAAAAAGCATAGAAATTGAAGATAGAAAAAAAGCTAAAAAAGAAGAGTTAATTAAATTAAAAAAGGAAGAGTTATCACTTAATGAAGCTATTAAGAAAAAGCCGGTTGATTTTCAAGGGAAAGAAATTGTGAATAGACGTCAGACAGCAGACGATAGACGGCAGACGACAAGAAGACAACAGAAAAGAGTTGCGGTGAGAAAGAATAAAGATGAAGGTGAATTAAGAGAAGGGGAGGGGGTTAAATTTTGATTGTAGTTTGACCCCACACCTTTAAGCCAGTGCAGTTTAATGAATTTATTTCACTTAAAAAATAAAAAATAAACTGGCTAAAAGGTGCGGGGTGGAATATTATGCGCAGAGTATCTATTAAAATTTTTGGTAGGGTTCAAGGAGTTTGCTTTCGCGATTTTGTTAATAAGTATGCTATAAGATTAAATTTAGCTGGCTGGGTAAAAAATAGTGATGACGGTACAGTTGAAGCAATTCTTGAAGGAGATGAGGAAGATTTAAAAAAGGCGATTGATTTATGCAGACAAGGCCCGTCATTTTCAAAAGTTGATAA
>DAOWHZ010000060.1 GCA_030641105.1 bacterium
CATCTCTCCTGTTTTAAATTCCAGATGTCGGATTTCGGATATTAATCTGAAATCCGACATCTGAAATCTGACATCTAAAAATGCGGAGAGGGAGGGATTCGAACCCTCGGTAAGCTTTCACCTACAACACCTTAGCAGGGTGCCCCTTTCAACCGCTCAGGCACCTCTCCATTATTTTTATTTTCCAAAATTTTGAAATAAATCCCTTAATTGTTGTCTTAAAAAATATTTTCCTTCTGTTGTTTTTAAATATCTTTCTCTTCTTTCGGCATCACTTTTTAATAAATATGCTTCGTAGTGAATCAATTTAATTGGCAATCGCTTGCTTGTTGATTTAACTTTTCCTGCCTTGTGCTCAGCAATTCTACGCTTTAAATTATTGGTTGATCCAGTATATAATTGGTTGTTATTTAGTAATAATATATAAACATAATGCATATTCAAATTGGATTCGCCACGGCATCCGCCGTGGCGCCCTGTCGGATGACAGGGCGCCCTGGCATCCGCCGTGGCGCCCTGTCGGATGACAGGGCGAACCCTCAATACCCGTTAAGGCACAACACCTTAGCAGGGCGCCCTTTTTTTTAACCCCGTCGGATGACTGGGCAAACGCTCAGGCACCTCTCCTTATTAGACAACTAAAAATTTAAGATTTATGATTTCAGATTTAAGATTGGTTTTGTATTAATGTGAGACAGTTGAAATAATAAATCTTAAATCTTAAATCTACAATCTGAAATTTCTAGTAGTTGTCTAGTTGTCTAATATTATGCTATAATAAATATATAAGATTAATCAAACATTGTCAAACAAAAACTATGCCCGAACAACAAACTCAAATTGACCAAGGTGATGAAATTATGAGCTGGCAAGTGCCGGAATATGAAAAACATGAAAGAAATAAATCGTGGTATATATTAGCTGGCGTAATTGGCTTGCTTTTTTTAATATATGCAGTTTATACTAAAAATTTTTTATTTGCGGTAATTATTATTGTTGTTGCCTTAATTATGATTTTGCATGACAGCCGCGAGCCGGATTTAATTAAAGTAAGCATTACTGATGAAGGAGTGATAGTAGGCAGAAAATTTTATGATTATGATGAAATAAAAAATTTTTCTATTGTTTATAAGCCAAAACAAGAAGTAAAGAATTTATACTTTGAATTTAAAAATGTACTTAGGCAAAGATTATCAATTCCTTTACAAGATATGAACCCCTTGTCAATTCGTGAAAATCTGCTAAAATACTTGCCGGAGGATTTAGACAGAACTGACCAGCCGCTTTCAGAGGGCTTGGCAAAAATGTTTAAATTGTAATATTGCAAATTTTTTCATAACAAATATAATAAAATTTAAAATGAAGGCGAGGTTTGCAAACCTCGCCTTCATTTTAAATTTTATTTCTATCCGCGTTATTCTATATTTGCCCCGCCCTTATATTTATTTTATTGTTGCGGGATCTCCCGCAGTACTGCGGGGCGATAAATTTGTGAAGGGATTTGTAGATTTATGGGAGTTACCTAAATGTCTTAATAATCTTTACTTTTTCCTTCTTTTTAAATTTAGCGCTCCAAGCCAATTTAATGCAAATATATAACAATATAATCCATAAAATTTGCACGCCAATCCCTCTTAAGCCCGATGCTATGTCAATTTTTTTTAAATAAAGTTGAGTTGGCACAAAAAATAAATAAGCAAACGGCAATGCTAAACTAATATTAACAAAAATAGCAGGCAACAAGCTCAAAGGGAAATAATTGCCGGCAAGAATCTTTTTTAAGCGAACCAAAATAGTATAAAATTCACTGGATTCAAATTTCCAAAAAATAAACAAATTAGCCAAATAAACCATTAAAAATTCAGTAATAAAAGCCAATAATACCATTAACATTATTACGGCCAGATATGCTGCTTCAAAATTAATAACAAAACTATCAAGAAAAAAATATAATATTAATAAATGAAGCGTAGCTGCAACAATGAATGGCAAAATATTTCTGCCAAAACCCTTAATTATAATATGAAAAAGATATTTTATCGGCTTATAAACAAGCAATTTAGAATCACTATTAAACAAGTTATCGCTAATAATCCGATAAATAAAATATCTGCTGATTAAACCGATTAAACTTCCGGCAATAATATAAGTAATCATCTCTTCAATGGTGAAACCTTTAAACACGGATTTATTGCTGAAAATTGCTAGCCACAACAATATTAAAATCAGCACTTCAAGAGTACTGCTGATTTTATACATCAACATCCTTAAATAATCCAATACGCCTTTTTCTTGGCCAATCATCTTAATTGGTTTGAATTTCATATGAAAATAAGAAAATAATAAAATAATAAAATAAGAATAAGAAAAAATAAGAATGAAAATTTTATTTTATCATATTTTTCTTATTTTCTTATTTTATTCAAATCTAACTATTTTAATTTTACCATATTTTATAGAAAAAAAGAAAAAGGGCGCTTTCGTAGCACCCTTAAATTGATAAAAACATCGGAAGTTTTATTGATTGAGTTTAACTTTTAATTCATTGAGCAATCTGATTGCATGCTCGCTGTTGGCGTGCGTTGTAAGCTTTGGAGCCAAAATTTCTGCTTGCTCTAAGCATGTCTTGGCTATCATTTTTTTACCAAGTTTTAAATAGCGCTCAGCAGCTAAACAAAAATAACCACACGCATCAAGCGGAGATTCATTATCGCATAACATGTGAAAAGCGCTTTCTAAAAGCATTCTGGCGGACTGTTCAAGATCTTGCTCAGTTATTATTAAGGCCATAGTATAATTAAACCGAGCTACTTCAGCTGAATCAGGATGCAAGCGAGGTAAAAATTTTTTAATATCTTCTATCAAACTTACTTTCTGTTCTGATGTTCCGTAGTAACCAACTGTCCCTGACAAACGGTGCAAAGCAAAACTTTCAGTCATAATAGCTTTTTCCGGATTTTCTTTATGGCCCTGACGAGCAATTTTAACTGCTTCTTTAAGTACTGCAATGTTTTTTTGAACGCCTTCGGGATCGTCCTGTCCGCTTTCAGTTGGAAAAATATATACCATTGCTTCCATTGCTTTTAGGCGACTCCTGGTTAAAGTGCTAATTGGCAACTTTTCGGCTTGAGCAAAAATTGCTAAAGCCGAATCCAGCGCTCCAATAATTCTTCTAAGCCAATCTCCAATGTTAATGAGACATTGAGCCCTAAGTTCCAAATTTCTACCGGATTTTTCTAAAGTTTCTAAAGATAACTCCAGAGCTTTCTTTGTTTTTCCTTGCATCATAAGAGAAATCGCTTGTTGATTGTCTTTGTCAATTTCGCTCGCATTAACATTAGAAATACTTTCAGCTTTTTGCAATGCTGTTTTAATTCTTTCAAGTATTAAAACAGCAGACTTTTCTGACTTTTCTGCAGTTTGCATGTTGAATTACCTCCTTTTGGTAATAAGATTTAAAACTTCAACTTTAATTTTCCAAAGAACAAACAATAATTTATTAAACCACAATTTTCCTCCTTTTTTTATTTTTTTTATTCATTTGAAACCAATTTAAGGCCTTAAAAAAGCATATCACATTTTAATTTTTTTGTCAACCCCAGAAACGCTTGACAGAAATAATAAAATATGCTAAACTATTTTATTGTAGATCTTTGAAAAAAATACGCATAATTATCCTAATTTTACCTTATATTTTAGTTTATGAGGTAAGGTTTGGATGATTATGTGTTTACATAAAACTCAAAAAAAGGAGGATATACTGATGATTAGTGAAAATTATGATGCATGGCTATCAAAATGGAAAATGCAGAACGGAAAAAGGCTATGGATGAATTAAATCGCAAAATCAAAAATCTGCGAAGAAAAATTAAAAGAAGAGAAAATAATTTAAAGGAATGGAGTTTAAGTCCCGAAACTTCACAACCCCTTTCTTCCGTGCCCCAGATCATATACTCATTACAGCAAGAAATTGCTCAATTGCTAAATGAACTAAAAAAACTTTTAACAGAAAAGAGGAGACTGAAAAACCTTAAGGAGGAGATAAAAATGACTGAACAAGAACATAGAATAATTATACTGGTTCCGGGTTTAATAAGTGAACTTGATGAAATATCAGAAAAAATTTGTATCTTAGTTAATTTTGGTTTAAAAAATAAAATATTTCCCAATCAGTTTGAACAAGGCTTAAATTCTTATATCGAAAACGGCATAGAGTGTGATCAACAATTTATAGAACTGCTATCAAATATTACTCCAAAAGGTGAAGATGTTGATGAATACTGGTTATTTCTTACATATTGTAGTGATTCATATGGAGAAGTAGCATATCCCTCTCATCAACTTGCAGCTAATATTATTTCTTTATACGAAGATGCAGCGAAAAATAAAGTGGAAAGAATTATTGTTGTCTATCTCTATCCTGAAGAGCTTTATTTTGTTGGGATTATTGGTAGTCCTGGTGCAAGAGCTATTGAAGTTGAAATTATAGGCGAAAAAAATTGCAAAGATGATTATGGTGAATGGTTAATTAAATGGCCTCCAGAGCTCGGCCATGGTGCTGCAATTAAATCGCTAAGCATAACAAAAATTTCAGCGGGGGCTGCGACACTTTGCAATGGAACAGTTATTGAAATAAACGACTAACATCATATCTTAGTTGCCTCGCCACCTTAACCCTATAGGCGTCTGCTCTAATTTACTACGGTAAATTATCTGACGCCTTTTTTCTTTTCCAAAATAAAATAATTTCAATAAAATTTGCAATCAAAAAATAAATATGATAAAATTTTTATAAGTGGACAAATTAAAACATATTATGAACACAAAATTTCCAAAACCGCATAAAGACGCAATGATTTATCAAGATAACAAATTATATGTCTGTCTTGCCAGTCATCCTATAACTAACGGGCATACGGTTGTAGTCTGGAAAAAATCAGTGCCGGATCTGCATTTGCTTTCTGAAAATGATTATGATTATCTAATGGATAAAGTTGACCAAACTAGAGATGCTTTATTAAAAACCTTAAAAGTTAAAAAGGTTTATTTAATATATATGGATGAAGCAAGGCATGTTCATTGGCATTTAGTTCCAAGATATAATGAGCAAGGTTTTGATGTTTTAACTCATAAGCCGAAAAAATTAAAGGATCTTTCTCTTGCTAAAAAAGTAAAAAATAATCTAATGACTGCCTAGTTGACTTTTAATTTTACCGTATTTTCTAAAGAAAAAGAAAAACTCTATCCATTGGACAGAGTTTTTTTTGTTGGTTCCAGCAACTAATACTAGTCTTCTGCTGCTGGCTGGGCTAATTTCATTTTAACAGAACAACAATGATCTAAAAAATCTCGTTCAGTTTCCACTGTTTTACCATAAATTGGCATAATGTAAAATTCATCAGGACTTTTCAGTTCCAACATCTCAAAAATATCCTTTGCCTTGTCTGCTTCCTTTTTTTCTGTCATTGTCTTTCCCTCCTTTATTTTATTTATTCCAAGGTGCAAAAAAAGAACTGACCATTATTTCTTAGGATCAATTCTTGGCTTTTATGTAAATTTATTTTATCTTGTTAAATCTTATACATACCACTTAACAAATATAAAATAACATGTCAATAAAGTTATATTCTCACTTCTCACTTCTCACTCATCCCTTAGCAACAACCAATCCCCAAACTTCTCCAGCGCCATTATCTTTTAAAACCCGAGCGCATTCATTTAAGGTTGAACCGGTTGTTACAACATCATCAATTAATATCACATTCCTGTTTGCCAGTCCACTCCCGTCCCAATAAAAGCAATCAATAATATTGCTTTTTCTATCACGCTCGCCTAACTTAGCTTGAGGTTTTTTATGTTTTATTCTAACTAATTTATCAGAATTAAAATCTAACTTAAAATGATCTGCAACTTCCTTAGCTATTATTTCTGCCTGATTAAAGCCGCGCCAACGTCTGCGTTTGCTATGCAAAGGCACCGGCATAATTAAATTTTTGCTAAAATTAAGTAAAGCATTGGCGGGTGAAATTCGCGAATCTCGCCTCGCAATTTGTTTAAATTTGCGCCAATCCACTCCGCTGGCCAAGTCGGCTCGGCTAATCCGATTTTTATTAATTAAATCACGCAAAAACAAGATTAAAAACCTGCCCAACTCTGTCGCTAAATCTTGGGCAAAACCATACTTTAAGCTCTTGATTAGTTTGGCAATAACTTGCTCTTCGTAAATACCGGCGATCCAAACACCATCCAAAGCATATCGCGGCTGGCAAACTAAACAAAACTGGCCAAATTTATTTTCTTTTTTACAATGCAGGCAGTATTGCGCTGGTTTAAATTTTAACTTTCGGAAACAATGTTCACACAACCACACTCCTTCCTGGCCACAACTCAAACATTCAATAGGAAAAATTAGGTCTAAAAAAAGTGCCTTGAATTTTTCGGCACCCTCTATTATTGACTGCTTATCTAAAAACATGAATTATTAGCTAATTTGTTAAATTAGTTCTTAGTTCTGTGTTTTATTCTCGCCATCTTTGCTTTTTGGGTTATTTGCATAACTAATAGTCAAATTTAACTAAGAACTAATTTAACTAATTTAACAAAACTATTAAAAAATCCAATAATTTGAAATACAAAAATCACAATTTAAACCATTGCTATCCATCAACTACCTACTTTGCCAATTCGCACTATCAACCTTCCACTCTTCCTTTTCCCAGACAAACTTAATAATAATGTCTTGAGAATATGTTGCGGTATTACTGGTAGTGCCAGTAGCTTGTCTTCGTTGTGTTTTAATCAGAATTTCCGCTTGACCTGCAGTTTCGTTAAATTGTTTAACTTCCTGGGCTATTGCTTTAGTGGTAATGCCGGAATAAATATCAGTTTCGCTTTTTTGCGCCCTGGATTTACTAATAAAATCATCTGCCCAGGCTTGCATTTTTAAACTCATAAAAATTTTCAAATCGCGAATATTGCCATAATCAGATTGATTAGAATAACTGCCAAACCTTTCAGCAAAAGAAGCTGCTAACTGTTTTAAGCCAGTTTGTTTTATTTCAACCGGACTGGGCTGTTTTACTTCAAAAACAGCTTTTGGTTTATCTGTAGTTGGTTGAGTTGTTGAAGTCGGCAAAATTGGCTGAGTTGCTTCTTCTTTTTCTTTAGGAGTAACTTCAGTACCAATGCCATAAAAAAACATAAAATAAATAATACCGACCAATAGAATTAAGCCAATCAAAATTATTAAAATACCAATTAGTTTTCTTTTGTCCATATTTTTTTAGTTAATTAAGGATTAGTTAACTGGGGATTAGGGGAAATCCTACCCTAATTAACTAAGTAACTGATTAACTAAATAACTGATTAACTAAATTTCCATCTCACTCATTCCCTCTGTCTTATTTTCATCTGCGGCATCCCCGCCTTCACCAGACTCTATTTGCGCGGCAAACTCCTTTTTAGCTTCTTCAATTTCCAACAACTGCTTTGGATCAGAGGTAATTAGTTGATCCTCGGTGTATGAGGCTACTACTTTTATAGCCGCGTGTCTAGTGCCGGCAAAAAAAATACCTTCGCCAACAGCGCATTCTAATAATAAATATTTCTCGCCTTCAGTTAAAATAAATGTCTTTTGTATTAAATCAATAGCAGCCGGTGATTGCTTTAACAATAATTGTAAAGCTGAATTGGTAACAATCGCCTGACCATAAGGAGAGGTTAAAAAATCATTAACATCTTGAGTAATAGTAGTAATGCCTAAATAATACTTGCGGCAACGTTTAACTAAAGCATAAATAAATTTAGCGCTATCCTCATGCTGCATCAGCCACCAGGCCTCATCAATAACCAAAATTCTCTTTTTCATCTCGCTTCTCACAACATTCCAAATATAAGTGATAATTGTATAAATAGCAATTGGTCTTAATTCATCTTCCAAATCCCGCACTGAAAAACAAACTAATTGATTATCCATTTTAACATTGGTCGGGCTGTTAAAAAGTCCGGCAAAGGTGCCTTGGGTATATTTTTGTAAGCGCAAGGATAAGCCGGATCCGCCCTCCATGCCTTCTAAAATGTCCTGAAAATCCTGCATAATCGGCACTTCCACTTTGGATAAATCACTATCCGGGGTAATATCTTTTTTAGCATAAGTTTCAAGTAAAGCGCGGTCAACAATAGAATCTTCTTCATGGGTTAAATCGCCTAACATTAATCTAATTAAACCTTTTGCGGTAATAACCGCGCTTCTAATAATATCTTCGGCTTTAGCTTCTTCGCCAATAGAGCGAGGCAAATCAAAAGGGTTAATTTTATTTTCTGAAGCTAATGATATATTAATATAAGTGCCGCCAACCGCATCTGACAGATATTTATACTCGTGCTCAGGATCAATAATTATTACTTCCGTGCCCATCATTAAACTGCGCATAACCTCCAATTTTATGGCATAGCTTTTACCAGCGCCAGAAGTGGCAAAAACCACGCTATTAGCATTTTGCAAACTAAAACGGTCAAATAAAATTAAACTGTTATTGTGCCGATTAATACCGTAAAGAATGCCATTGTCACTGGTTAGCTCGCTTGAAATAAACGGAAATGATGAAGCTATTGGCGAAGAATTCATATTAAAAGTAATATAAAGTTCATCATTGCTTAAGGGCAAAGTTGAATTAAATCCTTGTTCAGCTTGAAAAAACACTTTTTTAGAGTAAACCAAACGCGAACCAAAAATATCTTCAACTTCATCAGATAATCTATCTAATTCCTCTTTACTTTCAGTATAAATAGTAACATATAAAGCAAATTGAAAAAACTTTTCTGTGCCTTGAGTTAAAGCATCGCGCAAAGCCTCAATGTCTCTAAGAGCTGTTTCGCGTAAAGGATCACGCGCCGCACCCTTTTCCGCATCAGCTATAATTTGCGCTTCCAAAGCTCCAACCTTTTTTTTAAGTTGCTTTAATATTATAGCGCTTTTCACCGGATAAAAAAACATGGCTATATCAAAGGTTGTATTCATATTAATAATCGGCACAAACCAGCCAACGCTAATATAGCGCGGATAACCAATCACAAACATTGTTCTAACATATTTTTCACCCAGCCTTAAATAATCAGGGTTAACTTGCATACTGGCCGGCGCAATCAAATCCCTGATTGAAATAGCTCCTTTGCGATATATTTTTTCTTCCCCAACCAATTCTTTAACCGCCTCAGGAGCTTGCTCAATATCTTTTATTTCTTCTTTTTGAGCAACTTGTTTAATCTTTTCCTCTTGTTCCTCTTGTTTTTGCAGTTGTTGTGGTTTAAACATAATTTAATTAAATACGTTAAATTAGTTCTTAGTTCCGTTTTCTATATTTCTTAATGATTATAAAATTTAACTAAGAACTAATTTAACCTAATTTAACAAAAACTAACTTATTTTAAATCTCTAATAATTATAAATTTTATTCTGTTATCCGTAATTGCTTGACATCTACCAGTTTCTGATTAGCTGATGTTCTCTGATTATAAGCATTATAATATAACTCTATTAAACCTTGGCTATCTAACTCAACTGCATTTACTCCCACTGAAGCTAAAGCTGTAATAGTACTCTCAACTCTGCGAGTTAATTCTCCCCGGCGTCGTAAAAATTTTTCTTCTTTTAACTTTATTAAGGTAGCTGGCTTAAAAGAATTAAACAAACGTTTCCAAAAACTTTTATGTTTATCTGATAATGGATCATAGGGCACTGCTATATAAAAATACTTATTCATAATTTTACCCAGAGAAATAAGCTCCTGTATATATTGAATGTATTCTGAAGTTTGTATTTTTAAAAGCTCATTAGTCTGTTCTTTTTCTTTTTGTTTTAAATCATTAATATAGTCTTCTATATTTAATTCTCGTGATTGAATAACAATTTGCAAAGGAAAATAAAGACTATTTAAAAAACCAACATAAGCTGAAATTATTGCATTTTGCTCGTCTTCGCTTTTTAAAGCAAAGTTAATGCTGGACACTAAAATTACGGCTCGCAAAGTCCCGTCGCGCATCACCACGGTATTTTCTCTAATTTCAGCTATATCTAAAAATTGTTGGGTTGAGATATTGATTTTGTTTCTTGCTAATTTATTTTTTTTAGGCATAGGTATAATTCAAATCTACAAATGTATTCAAATGCTTCAAATGCGAATTACTCAGATTATTTAGATAAAAATATTTGAGGCATTTGAATATTAATTTGTAGATTAGAATTATATATTATTATTAATAGTCTCTATTTCGGACTCCTCTCCTTTCTCTCCGCCTTTATATACTCCCTTAGTATCTACTATTAACGCCAGCTCTGCTAAACGAGAAATAGTATAATGTTTATCTAGCGGTAATGAAGCTTGTTCAAACTCTTTTGTTTCTATTTCTTTATACTCAGCATACTCAGCCTCGCTCTTGCCAATAGTATGATTCCAAACTCTAAGCCCTGGCTTTTTCAATGTTTGAATTAAATTTAAAACAAACAAATGAAATTTTAAGCCCCTAATTATCCCAAAAGCAAAAAGTCCAGAAATAGCAAAAATTGAAAGGCCAACAACTATAAAAGCGGAAAAATCAAATATTTTATAACTAATACCAATTAAAGCAAAGCCGGATAGCATAATAATAAACTGCCTGGTAGTAATTGGACCAATAATTTTATCTTCTACATCAATAAATTGTGGAACGGTAAATTGCTGCATAAAAGATTTTTATATAAAAATTTACTATTATACAAACATTGGAAGCTATATAAATATTTTATTTTGCTATCACGGTTTTGTTAAATTAGTTAAATATGTTATTAGTTAATCTAATTAAAATTATCAGTTATTTAACGTATTTAACTAATTTAACTAATTTTACAAAAACTGTTAAAAACAACTTTATCTAAAACCATAAAAACATTGGCATTATAAATCTAAAACCGTAAATCACGATTAAGATCCGTTACTGCTTCAAATTCCTTACTATTCAAATATTCTTTGCTGGCCGCTTTTCTTTCTTCAATGATAATATCAATTGGTTTACTTTCGCCAATACTGGCTTGCCCCATCTCTAAATATAATTTATTAACCGGACTGGTTCGCCAGGCTTTAATACCTTTAAGCCGTTTGGCATAATCTTCTTCTTCTAATAAATTTATTTTTTCTTTGATTTTTTCAACTATCTTAACTAAATTTTGATCAAGACGACGAAAACTAATTAAATCCATATATTTTAATTCATCAATCGGCCCCATCACTTTTGGCCTAAACTCCGCTCCAAAACCCCGGTCCCGCCCCAGAGCTCTGATGAATTTAGCTTTAACGTCCTCCATTTTAATCTTGCCTGTTGTCTCATCCACTTTCCTGTCATCAATTTGTTTTACTTCTTGAACAGGCCTTGTTTTTACTTCTTGTTTTTTTTCAACTTCAGCTTCTGACTTTCCAGCTTGAGGCTTTGGTTCAATAACAACTGATTCTTCCTTTAGTGAAGGTAAGCTGGCCTGTCCGTCTTGACTCTTGTCTATCTGAAATTCAGACGAAACGGACGGTAACTTTGGTGGAGGCGGAGCCAATTCATGTTCTGTATCTAATCTTTTTAACGCCTCTCCAGTATCTTGCTCTTTGATTTTCTCTTTAGACGTAATAGATTTCTTATCTGACAAAGAAGCTAAATCATAATCAATATCGCGAACCCCGCTTTGACTCAGCGAAGCAAACCCGCTCTTTTTTAAGTCTTCTGGTTTTTGCTTTTCTAATTTAGGTATTTTAATCTTTTCTGGTGGTGTAATATCAGGGGTTTTGCCCATCTTATTGCTATTAATAATTTTTAAAACCTGCTCAGCTGATTCCTGGTCAAAACTTAAACCGCCTGCTTCCATTGGCTTAATTAGGGTTTGCTTGGTATCAATTCTGTCTCTTATGCCGCGAAAATAAATCTTTAAAATTTTTCTAAATCTAGCGGCTAATTCTTCACTGCCAAAATTAATCTGCGCTTGCGCTAACGTCTTATCTAATTGTTTCTCAATTTCATTATCAGATAAGCTTGATTTTACTTTAAGATCCATTTTTTTGGCTAACTCTTTAATTTCCGCCTCATCTTCATCTGAGAATAAAAGGTCTAACCCTTTAACACTTTGTGCTATTGCAGTTTGACGTGCTGCAATTTCTTCTGCTTTATCACTTCTTACTTCTTGAGCCCGAGTCTCATCCGCCTTTGGCGGAAACTGCTTATTTCTAACTTCTTTTTTAATTCCCAAATAATCTGCAGCGCCAGATAAAATTTGCTCCTTTAGCTCTTTTATTAATTGTTCCGCTTTGGTTTTGTCTAATTTAAATTCTTGAGTAAAATAATCAACTAACTTATTAGCATCCGCTTCTTTAACCATTATTTTCATCACCACAGTTGCCAAATTTACATCATATTTTTTTTCCAGTTTTTCAATAGCAGACATAACTACAGGCGCTGACACCTTGTCCCGCAATTCCTTTGATAAATTATTGAATTTTTTAATATAATCTAACATATAGTTAGTTGCTCCGTTAATCAGTTATTTGGTTGATTAGTTGCATAGTTATAAATAAACTAATCAACCAAATAACTGATTAACTTTTAATTCCTGCTAAATCTTTGCCAATTTGCCTTTTTAAATCTTCCACGCTATCAAATTTTTTCACCTCTCTAATTTTCTTAATTATCTTTATTTTAACATCTTGATGATAAATATCAAAATCAAAATCTTTAATATACAATTCTAAAGAAACTTCTTCGTTAAAGGTCTTTCTGGGACCAAAATGCAATAATCCCTTATACAATCTGTTATTAATCATAGCTTCAACTAAATAAACGCCATGGTCAATGTCCAAATTGTTTTTATTCAAATTAGCAGTAGGAAAACCTAATCTTCTCCCTCTGCCTTTGCCAGCTATGACTTTTGCTTTAAAATAATACATTAACTCTTTCTCCCACAAATCAACAAATCATCTCACAAATCTACAAATATAGTTTATCATATTTGTAAATTTGTAATGGATTTGTTGATTTGTGGGAGTTTTATCATTTCAACTAAAGCCATTGCCGCTTCATAACCCTTATTACTTTTATTATTCCTTGCCCTTGCTTTAGCTTGGGCTAAATCATAAGTAGTAATTATCCCAAAAGCAATTGGTATATTTTGATCAAGCATAACTCGCATAACTCCATCTGTCGCGGCTTTGGCAATATAGTCAAAATGAGCTGTTTCGCCTTTGATAACCGCGCCGATTGTTATAAGGCCGTCAAATTTTTTTGACCCGGCTAATTTCTGGCAAGTTAAAGGAATTTCAAATGAACCTGGAACTTGAAAAATTTTAATGTCTTTTTCCGAAACTCCGGATTTCTTCAATGCTTTAACAGCTCCCTTTGTTAAAGCGTTAGTTATCTTCTGGTTGAACCTTGCCTGCACTATAGCGATTTTTAATTTTTTGCCATTTAATTTTTTGAATGTGTTGGATTTCATAGAATATTTTATTAATTTATCAGCTTGAAAAATACTTTACCATATAAGCGGACGCAACGCCGCAGTGGAACGGAGGCGGTGCGTACGCGGACGCGGCCATCCACGCGTTCGCGCCGCTATCGCGTCACGACCGCTAAACTCTCCAAATACCGCGCTATCATATCAACTTCAATATTCACTTTATCTCCAGCTTTCAACTCTGATAAATTAGTTATTTCTAAA
>DAOWHZ010000061.1 GCA_030641105.1 bacterium
CTAAAACGCCTTTATCATCTTTGGGCTTTCTAAGTTTGCTTAACCATGCCAATGGATTAAATTCTTTTTTTATTTTAGTCCTGACTCGGGGTTTTTTATTACTATCCTGATCCTTTGCATATTCTTTAATTAATTGCAACACCTCTTGCCGAGAACGTTTAAAATTGTTTTTATCAAATCTATCCTCTTTTAACTTCCCATCTTTTGTAGAATTCTTTCTTAACAAAGAAAACCAGCCAGACGACTTTTCTTTGTCTTCTGCTGTTTTGCCTTTAGCCGGCTTTGACCATTTTATATTTTCTTTTTTACCACTCTTTTTATGAGCGTCTCTTTTGTCTTTGGTTGGTAGAAAATTTATGTTAGACATAAATTAATTTAAGATTTAAGATTGCAGATTTAAGATTTTGGTTTTTATTCCAAAAATCTTAAATCTGCAATCTGAAATTCATTCTATCTCCCTCATAGCCAAGCCAACAGCAATTGACAGACGTGGACCGATTTCGTCTAATAATGGCTTTAAATCAATCGGGTAAGAAATTCTAGCCCAGGGATTGCCAATAATAACATTCATATCTAAAACTTTGGATAAATAATTAGCAAAGTTAATTAGTAGAGCCGCGCCACCGGACAAAACAATTTTCTCTACACCTTTTTTGTTCTTGTTTTGAAATAAATTCAAGGCGTACTTAATTTCATTAACAATCGGGGAAACAGTTTCAGTAATTGTTTTGGGAATAACATTTTCCCGAGATTCAATTGAGCTAATGCCTAAATCATATTTAAATTGCTCTGCCCGCTCCAGGCCAATATTTAAATTATTGCTAATTGCCTTGGAAATAGTTAAGCCGCCAACATCAATACTGCGGGTTAATATGGGAATGCCATAATCAACTATAGAAATGTCAGTGGTGTTAGCGCCCATTTCTACGATCATTATAGTAGCTTTATCATTGCCAAGCAGTGATCTAATTAAAGAAAAGGTTTCTGTCTCTAAACTTAATAAGTTAATCTGTACACTTTTAAAAATTTCAATATATTTTTTAACTAACGAGCGCGGAGCGCCGGTTAAAAGCACTTTAGTGCTTGCTTTGATTTCTTTATTGTTTTTACTCACCTCGCGCCGAATCGGGTTATCTTTCCCGCTCTTCTTAATATTTCTCCAATCTAAAATCATTTCCTCTAAAGGCAGAGGAATAACTTTTTTTGCTTCCCAATGCACTGCTGAAGATATATCTTTTTTGCTAACACCTGTTAAATTAATAATTGAAGAAAAAACTGAAAAAGTCGGCAAAGCAGCCACTGCATTTTTACTAACAGCGCCTGCTTGTTGGTAAACTTGATTAATAATTTTAGATATTTGCTTAACATCAGCTTGCTCTGTGCCTTGTAAGCTCTCACTAAAGCCATAGGTTAATAATTTTGCCTTGCCTCCTTCTTTTTTTAATTCAACAATTTTAATACTGGAAGTACCCATGTCTATGCCTAAATAGCTGATATTTGGAGAAAATATACTCATATTAGTTTAGTTAATTAGTTAATTGGTGATTAGTTTCAGCCATAAGCTGATCCGCCTCTGGCGGAAATTAGGGTTAAATTCACTGCCCTAATCACTAAGCAACTAAGCCCTAATTAACTAAATTGCTTTTTTACTATATATATTATATAATAATATTAACTAGTGCAACAAGACAACAAAAATGTTTTCAACATCTTACATTAATTATAACATAAAATCATATTATAACAAAATATATGGATTTCTTTATTAAATACAAAAAACCTTTTCTGATTCTAAGTTTCATTTTAATTGTTTTTATTCTGGGTTACCTATTGTATGCTGTCTTTTTTAAAACAACAGTATCGGAACTGCCAATAACAACTAAACCAACTCCTACAACCACGCCTGCTGGTCTGCCAATTGCTCCTACTGGTCTTGGCATCATCACTCCTGCTCCAACTGGTTTGCCGGGAGAAATTATAACTCCAGGATTACCAGTTAGTCCAATTGCTAAAGGCGGCTTAACTAAAACTGCAGAGCTTAATCAAGTAGAAAGTATTAGCGCCACACTGTCTGGCGACGGTTCTACTTTGCAATATTATAATAAAGCTGATGGTAAATTTTATAAGATAGACAAAGACGGTAAATTAACAACTTTGACAGATAAAGTCTTTCACCAAGTAGAAAAAATTGTTTGGTCTCCTAATAAAAACAAAGCTATACTGGAATATCCTGACGGCGCTAATATTGTTTACAATTTTGACACTAACAAACAAGTTACTCTGCCGACTCACTGGCAGGATTTTGAATTTTCGCCAAATGGCAGCCAAATTGTAACAAAAAGCCTGGGCTTAGATCCTGACAACAGATGGCTGGCGGTTGTTAATGAAGACGGCTCAAAAGCCCGGCGTATTGAAGCTTTGGGCGAAAACGAAGCTAATGTTTATCCTGCCTGGTCGCCTAATAATCAAACAATTGCGATGTACACCGAAGGCATTGATTTTAACCGGCAAGAAGTATTTTTTGTTGGCTTGAACAAGGAAAATTTTAAGTCAATGGTGGTTGAAGGCAGGGGTTTCCAGCCCAAATGGTCGCCAAAAGGCGATAGACTGCTTTACAGCGTTTATTCTTCTGATAATAATATGAAGCCAAAACTATGGATTGCTAACGCGCAAGGAGAAAGTATTGGCACTGGCAGAAAAAGCTTGGGTGTGGAAACCTGGGCTAACAAATGCGTTTTTGCCGATGATGTTAATGTTTATTGCGCTGTGCCGGAAAAACTTGAGGAAGGCGCCGGCTTATTCCCGGAAATGGCTCTTCATACGCGGGACAATTTATATAAAATTAATACTAAAACCGGGCTGAAAAAGTTAATAGCTATTCCGGATGGTAATTATAATGTTTCTAACCCAATTATTTCTGATAACGGACAGTATTTATATTTTACTGATGAGATTACCGGGAGGTTGAATAAGATACAGTTGAAATAGATGGCAGAAATTTAAGATTTAAGATTGCAGATTTAAGATTTCTATCCGCCTCGTCGCAATCTCTCCGCAGAAGACTGCGACGATTACCTGTTTGTCGCAGTACTTTTCCTCGCTTTTGTCGGGACAAGCAAAAGATTACGGCGAAACAGGAATGGATGTATGAAAAAAAATAAAATAAAACTAATAGCTTTGATAATAACCGTATTCTTGTTTACAGGTATTTTAGCATCTGCAGTTTGTGTTGAAAGTAAATATGTTGTTACAAAAATTCATTTTACGCATAATTTACAAGAGTTAAAGAATGTTCAAATTACACCAACTCAATGCTCAAAAGAAGCTTATCAAAATTTAGCATGTTGCGATGAAAACTATAAAAATCTCTATTGCCCGCCTAATATTAAAAAAAATTATTGTACTAGTAAATTTTATACAAATTATGAGCATTTTCTTGATCGCCTTCAAGATAAATTTCACATAAATTGCAACTCTGAAGAATGTTATAAGTTGATAGCTGATTATGCTGAAAATAATTTTAATAAATTTATTAACAATGAAAAAAAGTGCATATATCAACCTTCATTTATTAGGAAAGGGGATAAATGTTTTGATGATTATTGTTATGCGATAGAAAATTATGATTACGGTAGATCTAATAGTTATTATGAGGTTGACAGTCCTAGCGATTTAAATTTATTAATATATTTGGAGAAGTTTAATAAAGTAATTTTTAAAAAAATTAAAACTAGTACTTATAATTTAAAAAGCGAAAGAATAGATTTTGGAGATGATTGCACTTTAGATGGTAATGATTATTATTTTAATCCAATAATTTATAATTTAAATATTGATTCTAATGAAAATATTACGATATCAACAAAAGAAATAAATAATATTCAACAGCTTATTACTGAATTCAAAAAGGATATAAAGAGTACTATAAAGACAGAACACAAGCTTTTTATTGTATTATTTTATTTCCTGTTAGCAAGTATATTTTTTATTATAATTTTTACTATAAAGAATAAGTTGCAGAAACACAAAAGTAAAAATAAATAAATTTATCTACTCTATAAATCAATCAATTGCTCGCGATCACAACAACATAGTAATATAACCATATAAAACATATGTCCAACCAAAACCCAATCATCGCCTACTGCGGTTTAGTCTGCTCTAACTGCGGAATGTATTTAATATGACTAACAAACTAATACCATCAAGTCCTCATAAAAATTTTGAGGACATTAAAAAAATTGATAAAAATGGAATAGAATATTGGACAGCCCGCGAATTACTGCCACTTTTAGGATATGAAAAATGGGAAAAAGCGGAAGAGGTTATTGCCAGAGCGGCTCGTGCTTGTATAAATAGCGGTCAGGATGTGGATAACCATTTTCACCAATCGGTGAAAATGGTCAAAACCCAACTACAATAAATATGCCCAAACTTACAAAACAACCCAACTTCCCCGCCAAACTCTTTGTTATCGCCTCGCTGGCAACATTTATTTTGTTTGGCGTTTTTTTCTTTATTATAAAAATCAATTTCGCTAATAACACTGCTAATAACCAGCTCGCTCAACAGCCAAATTCAAATAACAAATACTATCTTAATGAAAATTACAGCGAAGGTGATTTATTAATTACCAAGGTGCCCAATCTTAAAGATATGCTGGCCGGACCGATTATTACTGATTTAGATCCAAGTTTAGGCGCAACAGACGCGCCGGTTACTATTGTGCAATTCTCTGACTTTGAATGCGGTTTTTGCCAAGAACAGGAGCAAATATTAAAACAAATCATAAATGAATACCAAGGCAAATTAAGACTAATCTGGAAAGATTATCCGGAAAATAATGAAGATTCAATTTCATTTCAAGCCGCAATTTCCGCCAGATGCGCGCAAAAACAAAATCAATTCTGGCCTTTTCATGATCTGCTTTATCAAAATAACAATAATCTTACTCAACTTAAATTCTTAAACTTTGCCGACCAGCTTGATTTAAACAGAGCAGAATTTGTCAGATGTTTAGATAATGATAATATTAAACAATTAATCAAGAATAATATTGAAGAAGCTAATGCTCTGGATATTAAAGGTATCCCCTTTATTTATGTTAATGATCAGGAGGTGATGGGAGAGATAAGTGTGGAGGAGCTGAAGAGGATTGTGGAGATAGAACTTGATAAAAATGAATAATTAAAAATGCAAAATGTCCCGAAGAGATGCCGAAACATCTTTCGGGATGTCTTCGGCAAATAATGAAATGTAAAATGTAAAATTTTTAATTATTCATTCATTATTCATTTTTAATTTTGCCTGCCTGCACAGACAGGCATTTTACATCTAAATGTCCAACAAAATATCAACCATCTACGTCTGTTCCAACTGCGACGCCCAAGCCCTAAAATGGACTGGGCGTTGTTTAGAGTGCGGCGCTTGGGGAACTTTGCGAATGCAAACTATTGATCAGAAAGCAATTGACAGTAAAGCAGCTCAAGTTAGTCCGGCTGAAATTACTGACTTGGCTAAAACCAAAACAAAGGGCTTAAACAGGATAAAAACTAATATTAGCGAAGTGGACCGTGTTTTAGGGGGCGGCATTGTGCCAGGTTCGTTAATACTTCTTAGCGGTGAACCAGGTATTGGCAAATCTACTATTGTAGCTCAAATCGCCGGCGCCATTGCCCTCACCCCCAGCCCTTCTCCCGTTTCACGGGAGAAGGGAGTTAAAGAATCCACTTCACAAAAGACAAAACAGTCAATTTTATCCCCCCTCTCCCGCCGCAGTGGGAGAGGGGCCGAGGGTGAGGGTGTAATCTATGCAAGCGGCGAAGAATCATTTAATCAAATCAAAGATCGTTTAGACAGAATTAAATGTGATGCAAAAAATATTAAATTTATTAATGAAACTAATGTAGAAAAAATTCTTGCCGCGCTTAATCAAGTCAAGCCAGCTTTAGTAATTATTGATTCTATCCAAGCAGTTTACACTTCTCTTCTGCCTTCTGAATCAGGCAGTATTAACCAAATCAGAGCCAGCGCGGTTAAATTTCTGGAAACTGCCAAACAAAACAATATTGCTATAATTTTAATTGGCCATATTACCAAAGATGGCTTAATCGCCGGGCCAAAATCATTGGAGCATATTGTTGATACTGTAATTTATTTAGAAACTGAAACCGCGCACAACTATCGCATTTTACGCGCTATTAAAAACCGCTTTGGCTCAATTAATGAATTAGGCATTTTTGAAATGACTGGCTCTGGTTTTAAAGAGATTGTTAATCCGTCCGCTATTTTTATTGAGCAAGGCGGACAAAAAATAACCGGTTCAGTAATCAGTTGCATTATAGAAGGCACCAGGCCATTTTTAGTGGAAATTCAAGCATTGGTTACTAAAACAGTTTTTGGCTACCCCCAGCGCAAAGCTGCTGGCTTTGATTCAAATCGTCTGCAAATTTTAACTGCGGTTTTAACTAAACGGACTAAAGTTAATTTAATTAATCAGGATGTAATTTTAAACATTGTCGGCGGTTTAAAAATTAATGATCCATCCATGGATCTGGCAATTTGCTTTGCCATAATTTCTTCACTGCTGAATCAAGTTATTGACAGAAAAACCATTGTCTTAGGCGAAGTTGGCTTAGGCGGCGAGGTTCGCAATATTGCCAAACTTGAACAACGGCTGGCTGAAGCGGAAAAACTTGGCTTTAATAAAGCCATCGTACCGGACTGCGATGTGAAGGTTAAAAATATAAAATTAGAAAAAGTAAAAAATTTGAATGAAGTAGTGGAACGCATAAGCAGCTAAGCCACTACGATTTTTTAAAAAATCGTAGTGGCTTAGCTGCTTTTCTCGCATTTTATGATTCTCTCTCAATCCTTTTACGACCGTCCAACCCTGCAAGTAGCCCAAGATCTCTTGGGCTGTTTTTTAGTCAGAAAGCTCCCCTCTCCTGTTATAGGAGAGGGGCTGGGGGTGAGGTATAAAATCGTAGAAACTGAAGCATACAACGGCCCAAATGATCTGGCCAGCCACGCCAGCCGCGGACTTACTCACAGAAATAAAGTTATGTTTAGCAAACCCGGAATAATTTATATTTATTTTACTTATGGCATGCATTATATGCTAAATATTGTTACAGAGCAAAAAGGTTATCCAGCCGCAGTCCTAATCCGAGCTTTGGAACCTATTAATCCAAATTACAAATTACAAATTACAAATTTCCAAACCAATGGTCCAGCAAAGCTAACTAAGCATCTTAAAATAAATAAATTTTTCAACAGCTTACCGATTTACACAAAAAAACACGGCCTATGGATTGAAAGCCCGCCTACGCTACTCCCTTCGCTAAAGCTACGGAAGTCAAGAAAGCTACGGCGGGCAAGCCGCAACACTGAAATTAAACCTTCTCAAATAAAAAAAACAACCCGCATCGGAGTTGATTATGCTAAAGAATATAAAAATAAAAAATGGCGGTTTTATATTAAGGGCAATGAATTTATTTCTAAAAAATAAGGGGGCTAGCTTCGAATTCATCACATTTGACGAATCGTTGCTAGCCCCGGCTATAAGGAGGAAAAACGCGATGAAAAAACTTTCTTTTTCATCTTTTTTTGAGCGTTAAAAGAGCTCACGCGTGACATAGAGACTCTCTACACGCTCTCTACACGCTCAAAATTAAGTTGGGCTTAGTGCTGGATGGACACCTACCGTTACTGGCTTTGCCAAACTTTTAATTGGAATTGGCGGTAAGCAATCTGGGCAAGTCTTCATATAAGGTACGCATCTATGCTCAGGCGATAATTGTCTAAAAGGACAATCATCATGCTCAAGGCACGTACTGCATATTCGCCCATTGCCACAGCCAAAAAGTCTACCACATTCGTCGCATACCATCGGTATTTTTCTCTCAGCCATTTTTATTTTCCTTTTCTTTTCAAAAAATTAACGCCAATTTTTTAAAAGATCGCCTAAAAGTTATCACCTCCCTTTTTTTGTTTATTTTGTAATATTAACTATACCCTATCACACAAAAATTAATCTGTCAATAGCAAAATTGTCATTTCAAAATTGTCATTGCGAGGAGCCCGAGCGAACGCAGTGAGCGAAAGGCGACGAAGCAATCCCGTGGTAAAATGCGCTATTCACGGGATTGCTTCGCCTGCGGGCTCGCAATGACAGCTACTTACCCTGTTAAATAGCCCGCCTTATCCAACGGAGCTAACTTCTTTTTTAACTCCAGCCAGCTTTCTAAACTGGCGTCTTTATTAACCAATTTTACCGCTTCATCCCGCGCCTGCTTCATTAACTGATAATCAAATAAAGTAGCGATTTTTAATTCTGGAAAGCCCTTTTGCGCTGTGCCATACACCTGACCCGGACCCCTGAATTTTAAATCCATTTTAGCCAAAGCAAAACCGTCATTGCAATTAACCAACGCCTGCAAACGCTTTAAAGAAGGCGGGATTCCGGAATCTCGCCTTCCATTATCGGAAAATAAAAAACAATATGACTGATGTTCGCTTCTGCCTACCCGGCCGCGGAACTGATGCAATTGCGCCAAGCCAAAGCGGTCAGCGCCCTCAATCATCATAATCGTAGTATTAACAACATCCACGCCAACTTCCACCACAGAAGTGGAAACTAATATTTTAATTTTATTATCTAAAAAATCCTGCATAATCCGCTCTTTTTCTTTGGCTTTCATCCGGCCATGTAAAAAACCAATTTCCAGATCAGGAAAAACCTGCTCATCTAATTTCTTAAATTCTTCTTTAACGGATCTAACGCCCAGCTTGTCGGAAAAATCAATTAAAGGGCAAATCACAAAAACCTGCCGGCCCTTTTTGATTTGCTCACGGATAAATTTATAAGCGTCTTGCCGCTTATTTTCCGGCACCACAAAAGTTGAAATTTTCTTTCTGCCTTTTGGCATTTCATTAATAATTGAAATATCCAAATCACCGTACAAAGCCAGAGCCAAACTGCGAGGAATCGGCGTGGCAGTCATTGATAGTAAGTGCGGCACAGGCACAGCCACCCGATGCCTCGCAAGGCATCGGGTGGCTTTTTCCGCCGAACCAGATTTTTCAATCAGCATTTTTCTCTGCTCCACGCCAAATTTATGCTGTTCATCAATTATGGCCAAAACCAAATTTTTAAATTCAACATCTTCCTGAATCAAAGCATGCGTCCCAATAATAATATCAACCTCGCCATCCTTTATCTTCTCAACTATTTTCCTTTTTAGCACATTTTTATTTGGCGTCTCTTGGCGTCTCTTGGCGTCTCTTGGCGTTATTCTTCTCGCGCTTCTCGTCAACAAACCAACCCGCACATTAACATCAGCCAACAGCTTGCAAACAGATTCAAAATGCTGCATAGCCAAAATTTCCGTCGGCGCCATTAAAACCGCCTGCTTTTTATTCAAAGCCGCATTAAGCATGGCCATAACCGCCACCACAGTTTTACCGCTGCCAACATCACCTTCTAACAGCCGCGCCATGGGTTTGTCCTTGCTAATATCCTGCAAAATTTCCCAAGCCGCTTTTCTTTGCGCGTCAGTTAATTTAAACAACAAACTATCA
>DAOWHZ010000087.1 GCA_030641105.1 bacterium
ATGGCAATCATCAACAACAAAAACAAAGCAGCCGCCAGTTGCAATTTTAATTTTCTAAATTTTTTGTCATCTCTCATAATATTTATGTTTAAATTTATTATTAACCCCTGGGTGTTTGGTTCCCTAGATATAATTTGTAGCATTCGGATTATTCGAATTTTTAACTTTTGTAGTATTTGGATATAATTTGTAGTATTCGGATTATATTCAAAGGTTGGTCAACAGCCATGTCCCATCATCCTGTTTTTTAACATGAAAATGAATTGGAACTTTGTAGCCGCCTAAGGAGAAATAAACTTCGGTAGAGTATATTTTTTCATCATTAGTTGAACTGGACAGTTTTGCTCCTGACATAATATTGCCTAGGATAAATTTTCCTTCTTGATCAAGAAAATCCATAGTGTATTCAACTGCTTTTTGCATTTCAAGCGTGAAATAGGATAAAGCAGTTGTTTTATTTCCAGACCTGATGGCGCTGGCAGCTGCGGTAAAAATTTGATCCGCGCTGCTGTTCTGGCAATTGGCGCAAGTTGGAGGCGCGGGCGGCGTTGGAGGAGCTGGAGCGGAATAATATCCTGTAGTAATTTTATTTATGTTTTCATTAGTAATGCCTAAGCTTAAATTTTTCATTATAATAAAAGCATCAGCCGGACGTCCTAAAAAATATCTTTTGCCATCAACCGGATTTATATACCAAGCTTGTCCGGCTTTTTCAGTTTGTAAAAAAATTTTGCCTAAATTTGCTCTTGTAAAATTCTCATCAATATTTAGTTTGCCAGCGCCTAAAGGATTATAATTATTCGCGACTTCTGTTTTATCATCATAGCCGTCATTATCTGAATCAGAATTTTGTGGATCAGTGCCAAGCGAGTTTTCCAAACCATTGAACAGTCCGTCATTGTCATCATCTTGATTATTATATTCAATTATGCCAATGGGAATTTTACTTAGATTTTTATCAGTAATGCCAATACTTAGATTGCGCATTAAATCAAAAGCGTTTTTGGGCCTGCCTAAATAATATTTTTTTTGATCAACCGGATTAATATACCAAGCCTCACCAGATGATTGGACCTGGAGCAGGATGCTGCCGGATAATTTTTGCGCCAAGTTTTCTTGAGCAAGAACAAATTGTGTAAATAGAATAGCAGTAAAGGGTATAATGATTGTAATTAATATTTTTTTCATGTATTAAGTCTTATTAAGCTCTAAGTGCTGGCGCAGCACTTAGAGCTGATAGTTGTTATTCTAATAAATATTTTTTAATATCATCTTTGCGTTGATCGGATTCCTTAATAATTATGTTAACAAGTTCTTTGTATTCTTGTGTATTTTCAAACTGATTTAAAATAATTTTATTATTGCAAAGTGTGCCATTCCTTAAGCCCAAATAATCTCGATAACTACTCCATGGCCATTCTTCAGCTTTGCTAATTTTATGTATTTCTGAATTGCCATTAACATATCCAGACAACCAGAGCAGGTAACTGTCTGTGTTCATATGGACTGACTTGAATTTTCCTTGGAATAAAGCGCCTGATCGATTGTATTTATTATTAAAAAATTGAGCATAGCCCATTGTTAATTTATGCATAAGTTTTGAAATTCCATTTTCCTTTTTTTGTTTAAGAATAAAATGGTAGTGGTTTGGATTTAGACAATAAGCTATGAATTCAACTAAATCGTTTAAGCCACCCAGTGGCTCGCAAGCCACTGGGTGGCTATCTCGGCTGTCTTGTAAAAATAAACTTCCTATCGGCTCTAAACAGTTAAATTCTCGCATACTTCTTAAAAATCTAAAATAATCCTTCTCATCCATAAAGATATCCCGTTTATCAACTCCGCGGTTGTAAATGTGATAGTAATAATCATTTTGGAATTTGGTTTTACGCATTTTTTAAAATTTGCTATAATTAAAATAAGAAAAATATATTTTTAGCTCTAAGTGCTGGCGCAGCACTTAGAGCTGAATTTAAAGTATGGTTACTAAAAAGAAAATAATTTGGTTGGTTGTTGGCGTAATAGTTGTTAGTTTGGTTGTTTATGCTGGAATCAGGATTAATAATTATATGGAGTGGAGGTTGGCAAAAGGCGTTATCGCAAGCGGTCAGCTTACTTATCAAATAGGATTAACGGGTGTAACAATAATTAATTGTTTTACTACAGGAAACCCGCCAATATGTACGGGGGGAGTACTTGGAGGAACACTTTGTTATACCAAGGATGCCGCTACTTGCGCTAATTATGCAGAAGTTAGCGGCACTCCTGCTGGCGGTATGGGCAATAACGCGCTTTTTTCAATACAAGCTATTATTCAATCTGGTTTAACTAATGGGGGTCAATTAATAGCTGGCGGTACTTCCCCTGTATTAATGGATAATGGGGTTTTGGCTTCAAGCGGAGGATGCTTTGGTTGTTATGCTAAATTAGATACAGATAGTAAAATTAAAAGTTGGTTTGATTTTATTATAGCAGGAATAAAGGAAAGTAAAAAGTAAGAAGTTAGAAGTAAGAAGTAATTATAAAGATGAATTTACTTAAACAAACCAAACAACTCTGCAAGCAATACAATATAAAACCTGTCCGTTCACGCGGGCAGAATTTTTTAATTAAGGAAGAAATTTATGATAAAATTATAGAAGTTGCTGATTTGTGCAAAGATGATGTTGTGTTAGAAGTTGGGCCGGGGTTGGGATTTTTAACTGTTAAGTTGGCTCAGAAGGTTAAGAAAGTGATTGCCGTGGAGTTGGATGATAAGCTGGCGGATGTTTTGAGGATTAAAATGGCTGAGCAGGGGATTGGGAATGTGGAAATAGTAAATAGAGATATTTTAAAGGAGCTCAACTCCTTGACGCTCAAGGAGTTGAGCTCCTTTAAAATTGTGGCCAACTTGCCTTATAATATTACATCTATTTTTTTACGGAAATTTTTGTCTGCTGAAATTAAGCCAAATTTAATGGTGTTGATGCTGCAAAAAGAAGTGGCGGAAAGGATTACGGCTCAACCTCCCAAGATGAGTTTATTGGCTGTGTCAGTGCAGTTTTATGCCGAATCAAAGATTGTCCAGATGGTTTCGGCTGATTGTTTTTGGCCAAAGCCGGCAGTTGATTCGGCGATAATTAAATTAAATGTTAAGCCACCCAGTGGCTTGCGAGCCACTGGGTGGCTTAGAAATTTTTTTCGTTTGGTGAAAATTGGGTTTAGCGCTAAAAGGAAAATGTTAAAAAATAATTTAGCTAATGGTTACCATATTAGCCAGCAAGAAGCTGAAGATAAATTAAAAAAAGCTGATTTGGATATAAAAATTAGAGCGCAGGAATTGTCGGTTGAGGATTGGATAAGGTTATTTGGAGAGTTTGTCTAAATTATGTTATAATGGAATCAGTTAATTAGTTTTAAACTGTGTAACTGATTAACTAAGCAATTAAGTAACTAAATAACTATGCAAGAAGACTATGAAAAATTAAAAAGAGAAGTCGCTGAATATGAATTAAATAAAATTCGGCAACAGTCTGCGAATTTAGGTAGAAATCAAAAAATTGCAGTAGCGGCTTTGGCTGTTTTTGCTGTTTTGGTTTTTGGCATGTGGATGACGCAGTTTAAGAAAAGTATTAGCGAGCCGTTTGCCTACAAAGGTGATAAAAATGAAGAGAAACAATCTGGAATTTGCCAGGGTCCTGGATGCCAGGAAGACAGTGAAGAATCTTTGAGAAATAAAGACACTGATGGGGATGGCTTGTCTGATTGGGATGAGCTTTATTTTTATAACACTTCGCCTTATTTGGAAGATAGTGACAGTGACGGCTTTACTGATAAGCAAGAGATTGATAATGACAAAGATCCTAATTGTCCTGCCGGCAGGGATTGTTACGGTTCAGGAATTGTTGAAGGCGATGAGGGCGTGGTTAGCGATAAAAATTATAGTCAAGATAATAGCTTTTTAAATAGTTTATTGGACCAATTCGGTGTTTCTGATAAAAGCGGAACAATTGAATCTGCCCCGCAATTTGACAGCAGTATCAGCGCTTCAGGATTAGAATCACTGCTGGGCGGACAAATGGATGCAGCAGCTTTGCGCCAATTACTGCTTGAATATGGTATGGACAAGAAAATTTTGGATAATTTTAGTGATGAGGAGCTGATGGAAAGTTTTAGGGAGATGGCGGGGGAGTAATGATGATTTAAGATCTAAGATCTAAGATTTTAGATTAATAATTTTATTAGTTTTTAAATACTTTGTCCGTTTGCGGCTGAGTAATTTATTTTCCCCCTATCCCCAATTTATGCTATAATATTAATAGTAATCCACAGGTTAATAACCCCTCACCCCCAACCCCTCTCCCGCTACGGCGGGGAGAAGGGAGCTATTGTCCTCACCCTAGCCCTCTCCCACAACTGCGGTTGCGGGAGAGGGGAGTTAAACAAAAAGTAAGATGAGCAAAAAAGGCAAAATTCAACTTGCTAAAGAATTCAGGAAAAGTCCGACAAAATCAGAAAAAATAATGTGGAATGCGATTCGCAATAGGCAGTGTTTAAATCTAAAGTTCAGAAGACAGCATTTGATTAAGGGATATTTAGTTGATTTTTATTGTTATGAGTTAAAGTTAGCAATAGAAATTGATGGTTCCGTTCATTTAGATGACATTCAGATTAAGAAAGATATTGAGAGACAGAAAATTATTGAGGATCAGGGCATTAAATTTTTTAGAGTAAAAAGCGAGGATGTTGAATATAATATTAAAAAAGTTTTAAACAGATTAGAGATTTTTATAAATAATAATTTCCCCTCACCCTAACCCTCTCCCACAACTGCGGTTGAGGGAGAGGGAACTTTAAAAATAATTTTAAAGGTATTTCATAGCTCCCCTCTCCCTCGCCCGCAGGCGTGGGAGAGGGGCTGGGGGTGAGGGCAAAGGCGAGAAAAGAAAAAAGCCCCCACACTTTTTCATCTGTTTTTTTAGATGAATTTGTGCGAGGGCCGAGAGAGAGCTTGAAAGAGCATTTTACTTTACCTCCTAAATTTAAAAAGAGAGTGAGAAGTTAAGAAATTAATAGGAGGCAGGAACAATAGAAGGAGCGAAAGAAGTAGTGGGGATTGAACTTGAAGTGGAAGCGGGAGTAGGCGAAGTTTTATAAGTTACGGTTTCCTGGAAACAGGGGAAGATTCTAACGAGTTTGTTTTTTAAAACTCTTTTTGCTTTGTCTTCTTTAAAGTCTCTGGTGGTTACCTCTAGGTTGTTTTGATAAATTTCATTTTTCAAAGCGTATAAGTGAGTTATCCTACCATGATAAGTCTCGTAAGCAAGCACTTTTTTGTTTGTGTCTACAACAATAATTTCATTTGGTTGCCCGAGTTCCTGAGTAATTGTGTCTTTAGTGTCAACGTTTGGAATGAAATTTTTTTCGGCTTTCTTTTTTCCAAAGATTGGCTTGTCAGGAGCAATCGCTATTGCAGTATCTATTGCAACTTCTTGCAAAACAGCACAACCGGTACTAACACATAAACACATTACTAATCCCACTATTAATCCCTTTTGTCTCATAATAATACCTCCTGTGATGTGAATTTTTGTTAAAATTGTGTAAGGTTCTTATTTATCTTAATTATACATATATATGAAAATTTGTCAAGAGAAACAAAAAAGTCAAAAAAATAATACAAAAAAATCAAATATTCCAGATATTCAATTGAAGCATACATCTATAATCACTAAAGCAATTTTAGGTTGTTTGATTTTTGGTTTAATAAGTTTAATTTTATTACAGCCAGAATTAGCCAAAGGAGTAACGCCGCCTATTTATGTCGAAGATGAAGCTGCGAAAATACAACGAGAGAAAATAGCTGCTGGTGAAGAATCTAATTTTTGGGAGGATTTTAGTTGGCGAAAACTTCTTGAAAAAGCTCGGGAGTACTCAGGAGTAGCTTTTAAATCAGCTTTAGGTTATTTTTTAAATCAATTAGCTTACGATACAGCAACTTATTTGGCTACTGGTGATAAGGGCCAAAAGCCAATGTTTATCACTGAGGGCTGGGGAGAGTATTTAGCAAATACTGCTGATAATGCTGCTGGTTATTTTATAGAAGATCTTGGTAAGCAAGGATTTGACGGAGCAAGATTTAATCTTTGTGAACCAGACTTTGCGATTCAATATAAAATAACCATAGGTTTGCAAAGATGGCATAAGCCGCATAAACCAGCATGTACTTTTAGTGATATGAAAAATAATTGGGAAGAAGCATTGCAAAGTGATGATTTTTTAACTGATTTTCAAAACATGTTTAATCCTTGGGAAAATGATTTAGGTATTGCCTTAAGCTTGCAAACTCAACTTGGCAGTGAGGTAGATAAAAAAATAAATGAATCCAAAGATGAAGCAATAAAAAATAAAGGCCTTAAAGATGTGACAGATTCTATCAGTGATTATATAAAAACCCCAGCAAGCGCGGTTGCCAAAAGAATGGATTTAGCTTTAGAAGAGGCAACTACCAAAGAAAAGACTTATACTGGCACAGTAGCTGACGCTATTGATATTTTTATTAATACTTTAGTGGGTAAATTATTTGAGGAGTGGTTTGAAAAAGGTTTAGTTACTGAATTTCCAGAACCTAAAGTTTGGGATTATGATGATTACGAAGGGCAAGCCCAAAGAGGCGGCATTGCCGGGGCTAAAGACAGGTTTAGAAAATTAACTGAGCCCAATTTTAGCGTAAGAGGCGATTATGATATTTTAGGCGAGTTGGTAAGCTGTCCTGATCCAACCAAAGCAGGGCCTACTAACTGCGTGATTACGGAAAATTTCAGGCAGGCAATAATTAACAGAATGACTGTTGGAAACGCGATGGAGCAGGGGTATTTGGATGCTAATAGGATTTTTGGATTTACTTCTGACGGTTTGGAGCCGGATTATTATGACGAGGGTTATCCTTACCGCTCAATGATAATTTTAAGAAAATTCAGGATTATTCCTGTTGGCTGGGAATTGGCGGCTCAATATATTAAAGATTTTAGCGATAAAACTTTGAATTTAAGCGATTTAATCGCTTGCTATGAAGACGGCGATGATGACGGCTATGGAGAATATTATGAAGATTGGTGTAAGGGATTGGTTGATCCAAGCTGGGTGTTAAAAGCGCCGCTTAATTATTGCAAGCGGGAAGGTCCGGGTCCGGAAATAATTTCCGAGCAGATTATCGGCCAAGGCGAGGACAGCGAATTTGCTATCAGCCGCAATGATAATTATTGCGCGGACGAACAGTCCTGCATTAAGGAAAATAACGACGGCTCGTGCCAATTGTACGGCTATTGCACGGAAGAGCGGAGAATATGGCTGTTTAACGGCAATTCCTGCGAGCCAAAATATAATACCTGCCAGACATTTAGGTCTCGCACCGGCAAAACAGTTTCTTATTTGGAAAATACTTTAGATTATGATTCTTGCGATGCTGATAATGCGGGCTGTCAGGCGTATTGCGAGGATTTTGATTTTGCTAGTGATAGCTGGAATTGTACTTTAGCCACGGTCGGGGATAAATTATATTTTGACAAAGATGTTGGAGAGTGTGATAGTGATGACGAGGGCTGCCATGAATTTATCAGGACCAAGGCCGGAGTAGGCGCTAATTTACTGACTAATTCAAGTTTTGAAGATGATTTAGCAGACAGTATCTGGGCAGGTGATGGCGCGCAAGTTGCTGATGGTTATGATGGCCAATGGGCTTTACAATTAGGAGTAATAGGAATAGATAATAAACCCATAGATGTTGCCCCGGCAGATTATTCAGTGGCCGGTGAAATATTTAGTTTGTCTTTTTACGCTAAAAATTGTACTGCCGGAGATGATTTTGGCATAGAAGCAGATACCGCGCCTTTAGACGAAGGCGGAAATTGGCAATATTATCAAACAACTTATGTTTATCCGAAAATAGCCAGTGGAAATCAAGTAAATTTTACTATAAATACCGCTTCCTGCATTATTGACGCGATTAAATTAGAGCGGGGCTTAACAGCTACGGCTTATAGCGGCTATCGCGGGCGCGGTTTGGTTTATGAAAAATTAGCCCCGGATTATTTAGCATGCGCAGGCGCTGAAACTGATCCGGATGAATGCAATAATTTTGTTCGTTGGTGCAATGAAAATGAGGTTGGCTGTGAATTATACACTTCAGTAACTGATGATTTCAGCGTGCCGGCTAAAGTAATAGCCCAGGATTATTGCGCGGCTGAATGCGTTGGTTATGATACTTATATTCAAACTGAGACAGCTTTTGATTCATTGCGGGATGAATATTTTATTCCATCCACGGCGCAAACTTGCGGCGCTCAGGCCGCTGGCTGTGATGAATTCACTAACTTGGACGAAGTAGAGCGGGGCGGCGAAGGAATTGAATATTATATTTATTTAAGGCAGTGCATTAAGCCGTCTGACCTAGGGGCTGATTGCGCTGAATTTTATACATGGGAGGGCAGTGATGAAACCGGGTATCAGTTAAGATTGCATACATTGCAAGAAGATCTGGCTGGAGCTGACGGTATCCTGAATGACCCGGCTGTAACTTCAAATGATACAACAGAATGCAATGCCGCAATATACGCCTTGCCAGCCACTGATCCGGGTTATAATTCTGACTGCCGGGAATTTTATAACAGCAGCGGTGAAATTTCATACCATTTATATATGCGGACTATCAGCTGTGATGAAAATTGCCATCCTTATCGCAGAACAAAAAATAACATTGACCCAGCCATTACCGCGGCAGGGGATTGTAATGCGGCTGGCAGCGGCTATACGGATGTTTATGACTGGCAGTTTAGCTGGGACGGAATTTATGAAGTTTGTTATTTTTGCAAAAATCAGGGTGAGTGGAACAATGAGCATAATGCCTGCCTTTATGACGCCATCCCGGGACAAGGCGTGAGCTGTTCAGCCGGCCAAGACGGTTGCCGCGAGTACTCAGGCAACAGGGGCAATAATATGAGAATTGTTTTAAATAATGACTTTGAAGGCAGTTTGCAGGGCTGGACAGGAATTAACGGAGCAACAGCGGAACTTAGCAGTATGGCGCTGGCCGCCGGCGGAGAGTCTTTATATGTCCATGGCGCTAATTTTATAGCTTCCACTACAGTAGCCGGCTTAGTTCAGGAAAATAAATCTTATGTTTTAAGCTTTATAGCCAGATCAGCCGGAGCTAATCAATTTAATTTTATTCAGTTGATTAACGGAGTTGACGCCCCGGCTGATTTTATTATTGCTCCGGTTGCGCTGGGAGGCGATTGGCAATTATATAAAGTTAATTTAGCGCGATTAGAGCATGATGTCAGCGGCAGTGAGAGTTTGGTTATTACAGCAGATGGGGATTTTTATATTGATGACATTAGATTAACGGAAATTACTGACAGATATTATTTAATTAAAAATTCCTGGGTAACGCCGGATTCCTGCTATGAAGATATTTTAGGCAATTATGTGGGCCCAATGTATAATTTGGGCTGTGATGAATATTATGACAGAGACAGGTTAACTCATTATTTGCATAATTTTGACCAGCTTTGTGAAGAATCAGCGGTTGGCTGTGAAATAATGATAGACACGCATAATTACAGTGATTATAATTCAGAAGCTTTTAATGCCGGAGATCCTAGTGAAATAATTATACCGGCTGACAGTTTTGTTTATGTGGTTTATGACAGAGATAAAAAGTGTAATTCGCGGGATAAGGGCTGTCAGCGCTTAGGCGATCCTTATCAGTATGGCAGTGAAGTGATTTATGATGATGTTTATTTACTGAATAATCCGGATGATTATGATAGTATTTTATGCGTTGAAAGAGCGGTTGGCTGTGAGGAATGGACAACTAGTGAAGGCAGCAGTTATTTTAAAGACCCGGGCGATATGGTTTGCGAATGGCGCCAGGGCTATCAGGACAGCTGGGGCTGGTGGAAGAAAAAAATAAAAAGGTGCAATGGCATAGGCAATATTTGTTTAACTGATAATGATTGCGTTATGGGGGAAATTTGTGAATTAGAGACGGCTGATAATACTTGCAATGTCAGCCAATACAAAACAATCGGCTATGGCGGGCAGGGCAATATAATTAAACAGCCGGCTAATATCGGAAATGAATACTGGATCGGGTTATGCCCGGCAAGCGAGGCGGGATGTTCTGAATACATTGATCCAATAAGCAAATTTTCCACTAATGTAATTTTCAATCCTGATTTTTCCGATATTGACAGCAATGGAAGTTTTGGCGATGGCTGGACCGGCAGTAGCCAGGGGATTGAAATTGATTCTTATACCTTGTATGTTTTACGGGGCAATGGCGCGAGTATAAAAAATTGTAATGGCATCCGCGAATTATTGGATGATAATAATAATCTAAGCGGTCCGGTAAGTTTTGTTAGTGTTAATGGCCGGAGCGTCAGGTTTTATTCAGGCACTGACACTATTTGCACAGTGGCTGGCGGAGCTGTTGGCAATGTTGTTGAGTTGAGAAAAGCTGTTGTTGATTATCAATTAAAGCAGGATGTGGATAAAACAACTTGCAATGGCATTGTTGATTTTGAACAGGGCTGTGTTTTGTTTAATGAGCGGTATCAGGACGGTTCGGCTAAAGCAAGTTTAATTTGGGACGCTGATTTAACTGTTGCGGACGGAAGCGGCGTTACGCCGCGAACAGGCGCTGCTGGCCAGCGGGATGCCAATGTTTTACTTAAAGTAACGCCGGATCGCGTTTGCAATCAGTGGCTGGCTTGCAGGAGTTTTGTCAAGGACGAGGATGATAATAATGTTTGTTTTGACATTGGTTTGTGCGACAGTGTTGATGATAATGGCAATTGCAACAGTTTTATCATTACTAACAAGGAAAATCAAACTTATCCTAATCCGCTTAGTGCTGATTCAATCAGCAATATGTCCGGCTATACTAAGGTTGGCTATAAAAACAGTTCTATAAAAACAGATTATTATTTATTAGGCGCGATGGAGCAGGAAGGCCAGATAACTAATGTTCCGAATGGCGGATTTGAATTTTACGGCAGCAATGGCTATCCAATCGGCTGGAACGCGGTTGGTGTCAGCTGGGATGAAAATAAATTCAGCGTGATTAATAATCCGATTAGCGCGCAAGTGGAAGGCATTGGTTATCCCTTAGAAGGCAGGTCGTTTTTAAAATTTTCCCCTTCAGCCGGCAGAATGGAATCAGAGTTTATAGATGTTGAGCCAGATACAGAGTATGTTTTATCAGCCTATATGAATACTATTAATTTTAAGTTAAACATTGAGGATATCAATAATGGGCTTAGCGCCTGTTCAGTTGGTATTTTAACTTATGATAATGAAGGCAATCAGACGCAGGATCCAACCGGCTCGTCGCAGGATATTGTTTATTGCCTTCATCAGCCCCTTGGGCATGGCTGTGGGATGTATTTGGCAGGCGGCAATGACTGGACTAAAATATTAACTCGCTTTCAAGTAGGAGCAGACACTAATAAAATTAAACTTGTATTGTTAGGTAGATGGTGGTTTGGCTATACTCCGCCTACTACTTGGGCAAATGAGGGACATTGCGCTGATGAGGATAGTTTATGCATGGGCAATGTTTATATTGATGATATTAAAATTCGTCCGGCTTTGGAAGTTTATGACAGCCCGTATTCCGTGGCTATAGATGATCCTGCTTGTACATATACGCCAACCATGGACTGGATAGCCAACCGTTGGCAAGTGGATTGGATAGTTCCGCAGTCCTGCCGTTTGTATCCGCAGGATGATTCTTTGTCCTGCGATTATTACGAGGATTCCGGCAAAAGACAAAAGGGCTGGCTGGGCTATTGCTTGGAATATGACCGGTATCCGGGCAGTAATGACGCTTGTTTGATGTGGTGGCCGGTTGACAAAGTCAGAGGCGAGGGGATTGAAGAAGGGGCTGGGTACGCGGATCGGTTTCCGTTGTATTATTGTGTTGACAAAGAAGATAGAATTATGACAGCGCCTGACGAAAGAATTAGAGCTAACAGAATTAGTGGATCATGTCATCAAGGTAATGGCCCAGGAGATAGTTGGTGTTATGATCTTCAGGGCGGTTATGGCCTTACTTATAATGGTTGTTGTGTTATAGATGAAATTGTAGAAAAATTATCTGAGCCTGTATTTAATATTATAGGTGATGATTATATAGTTCAAATAGGGTGCGCTACTGGTTTGCCATGTACTGATAAAGGTACTATAAGTTTTAGCCAAGACGGGAAATCATGGAGTGTACCAATAGATATTGGTCCTGGTGGTGCATTCCATTCTCTTGAATTTGGAGGTTTGCCTTTTGTTGAATATATAAAGATTGTTAATACAACATCAGTTTTCGGTACAACAGGAATTCTCTCTTTAGCTATTCATGAGCATTATCCAACAGCGTTATCACCGTATTGTTCAAAACTTGTTCAAACCGTAACACCTGTTGGCCAGAATAAATATTGGAGCGGACGAGTTTACCAAGGTAGTAATTATAAATTTAGCTGTAATGAAAATTTTTTACAATATAATCTTACATGTTCTTATCTTTCTGATTATCCGCCGTTTGGCTCAATTGTTCCTCCTGGTGATTCCTGGAGCATAGTGGTTAATCCGTATGAATGGGACAGTAAAGATACAGATGGATTTCAGCCGCTGTATTACGAATTGCCTGATGAAAGTTTAAGCGAGCCGTATCAGGCAAGAATGGGGCAATTGCATACCACGGACAGTGTTCAGCGTCTTTTCGCGCAAAGCTATGGAGTTTGGGAGTGGCAAACAGGCGAGATGTGCGCGGACGGCAGTTTTGTTCAGGGGGAAACCGGAATGGTTGGTTTTGGCGAATGCCATCAATATTGCCAGGACGGATATTGCGAAGGCGCTTTTGAGGTGCCGGAAAATACTCCGCCAAACCCAGCCGCCATTACCGCCGCTTATATGTTTAGCGGTTCATTCTATATTTTAGACGACCAGAATTGGTATGCCCATGCTGGAGGCAGTTGGTGGGGTTCAGGGGCTTTGGCTGATGCCTGGGGAGGAGTTACTAACGCTCCGCAGAATTTTGCCGCCATTACAGCGGGTTATGTTTTGTCTTCTGACAACAGACTATATATTTTAGACAACCAGAATTGGTATGCTTATGCCTCGCCCAGTTGGGTGGCTTCAGGAGCTTTGGCTGATGCTTGGGGCGGAGTGGCTAATGCGCCGCAGAATTTTGCCTCTATTACCGCTGGTTATGAGAATAACGGTTATCTATGGATTTTAGATAATCAAAATTGGTATGCTTATAACGCAGGCACTGGCTGGGCGGCTCCTGCGGACTTTGGACTTCCTAATAATTCCTTAGCAACAGTATGGGGCGCAGATCCAGATCCTGATGCTCCAGAGCCTCCTTTTTCAAATATCACGGCTGGTTCTGAGGTAGGTTTACTATGGATTTTAGATGACCAAGATTGGCATACTTATGACTCAACACGACCTGCAGATTCGCGATGGACCACGGGTTCCTTAGCTGAGCGCTGGGAGTATGCCACATCCACAGAATGCGTTGGCGGTATTAATGACGGCAAGCCTTGCGATCCAACAGTTAATAACGACTGTCCGGGCAGCCATTGTATTGAAAGCGGCAGGTATGTGCCTGTTAGCGGCCAAGACTGGAGCGTGCCGGATTATTTATGCCAAGGGCCTGATGGTACAAGGCCTTTATGCAGTGGTGATGATTGTTTAATCTGCCCGGGCGTTACTTGTGATTTTTGCGCTATATTGCCAAAAATAGACAATATTGAAGTTAATAAAACAGTAATACAAAATACTGATTTTGTAAATTTAACATTTAACAGCATAGTTGACAGCCAGCAACTGCCTTTGGTTATGTACGCTGTGGACTGGGGGGATGGCGACCAAACAGTGGTTAGCGGAGTTGAAATGAGGGACAGAGCCAATCCTGACCGCCCGCATTCGCTGTACCATTTATACAGCTATTGGGATTTAAAGGCAAGATACGCAAGCGGAGTATATGGAACTGACCATTGGATTACCTGTTCTGAAAGCGAATGCAGCATTCAGCCAAAAGTTAAAATTAAGGATAACTGGGGCTGGTGCAGTAAAGGAAGCGAGGGCGATCAATGCCCGCAAGGCAATAGCGGCTGGGAGCTTGGAGCTTGGATTGTGGTTAGGGAGAGATGATGTCGCGTAACTCATAACTCATAACGCATAACTTTAGTAAAAATCAAAGGACTGGTCATAAATTGCGACCAGTTGGATATTTTTTAAGATCGCAAAATGCGACCTCCCGCTTCGTCAGAGTCTCCTGAAAGGGACTCTGACGCTCCGGTGCTTCGGAACCGTCAGAGTCCCCTGCGGGAGACTCTGACGGAGCAGAGAAGGGACTAAATGTAATTAAAATATATTTATGGCGCAAGCGAATTCACATACCATATCTCCACAAGACCAGTTAGCTATGGCTGGTTTATTAAGGGAAGAGAGAACAAAGCAGTCCGCTGATGTGGCGTCCGCTAAAGAAGAGTCAGTTGAAAGACCTGCGGCAGGCCAACAGCCAAAAAGTTTGCGGCAGACTGTAGTGGCGGCGCGCAGAGCAATGGATGTTAAGCAAAGAGCTAAAGATAAAATTGAAGAAAAAGTCGGGGTGCCCGCGAGAATGGGGACGAATTATGCTTTGCGCTGGGCATGGCTGACTTTAATCCCCAGTTTTGGCTTGAGTTTGCTATATATTAATTTGCATGTGTTTTTGAAGATGGTTTTTGGGGAGAAATTATTTTGCAAATTAGGCAATGAATGGATTCCAAAACAGGTACAAGCTGTTGGCGGTGAGGCAGGGAGGGCAGGCGGAAAGACAATTGGCATCGTGGAGGTGATGGGGTTGTTGGTGTTGGATTTGGCAGCGTTTTTGTTCATAATAGCAGCAATAGCGATTTTAGTATTAATCATAGATTTAATTACAGGTATATTTGGCTGGTTTATATAATTTCAATTAAATGAAAAGCATATTTAATAAAATAAAATTAAATAATAAAATTATTAATATCGCTTTATTTTTAGCTGTATTTTTTCTATTTCTATTATTTCCAGAAGTAACTTATGCTGAAGAAAGTGTATTTGGAGATTGGATAAAAAGTAAATTATTTATAGCATTAGCTTGGATAGTTTACGGATTTGTTTGGTTTATCGGATTATTTTTTTCTTACATTGCTTCATGGCTAGGAAGCGTTGCCCAATGGAATCATTTTATTGATGTTACAGCAGTTACTACTGGCTGGGTGATTGTTAGGGATTTGTGCAACATGTTTTTTGTTTTAATTATTTTAGTTATTGCTTTTGCCACGATTTTGAAATATGAGAATTATAGTGTTAAAAAATTACTGCCAAAATTATTAATTATGGCGGTTTTAATTAATTTTTCTAAAACTATTTGCGGTTTGATTATAGATTTTGCCCAAGTAATAATGCTTACTTTTGTTAATGGTTTTAGTGGAGGCGGTATAAATAATTTAGTTACTTTATTAGGAGTTGACAAGATTGTCAGTATGACTCAAGCAACATCAAATCCCGCGATAACAATAGATTCTCTTTCTTTGTTTGGCGGCTTATTAGCTGCTTTATTCTCGGCAATTATTGCCTTTATTGTAGTTTTAATAATGCTTGTTATTTTAATTTTTAGGATTGTGATGCTTTGGATTTATGTTATTTTATCACCGATTGCTTTTTTAGCTTCTGCTTTCCCTGCCGGCGCAAAATATTCTCAACAGTGGTGGAGCGAGTTTTCCAAACAAGTAATAATAGGGCCATTGCTTGCTTTCTTTATTTGGTTAGCTTTGTCAACAGCGCAAGTTTCTTCCACAGAGATAAGTAAGAATGCGCAGCTGGATGATACATTTCGAAGTAATATCCCCTCGGATGTTTTAGGGGCTGAAACTTTTCAAACTTACCTTATAACCATTGCCCTATTAATCGGCGGTTTAATTGTAACTCAGCAGTTAGGCGGAATGGCCGGAGCCGCGGCTGGGAAAGGGATTGGGTGGATTAGGAGCGGAGCGTTAGCGCCAGCTGTCGGTGCAAGAAAATTAGCCAAAAACGTCGGTGGTTGGGGATTAGATAAAGTAAGCGGTTGGACAGGCGTAGATTTGAATGTTGCAAGGGGCTATAAAAGATTAACGGCTCAAATGGACAAACATAAAGCAGAAAGAGCATTAAGTGTAAGGGACAAAACATTAGAAACAGCTGAAAAAGGAGGGCGTATTCGTGGCGGATTAGCGCATTTGTCAACCGGTGATTTAGCATGGAGAAGCGCTAGTAATTGGTACAAAGAAGGACTTAAGCCAGTTAGAAGAGCAATAATGGGCGGTGAGTGGGCAGTTAAAGAAGATAAGATAAAAGAGTTAAAGACTGCAAGAGAACAGATTTGGTCAAAAGATGAATCAGATAAACACGAGAAAAAAATAAATGAAACTGACAAAAATATTGAAAAGAAAGAAGAGGAATTAAGCAAATTAAGTCCAGGCGTGCTTGGCTCTCCTGAACATAAAGAGTACTCTAAGGTATCAAGTGAATTAAATGCTTTTAAAGATGAGGCCAAGAACTTAAAAGAGAGAAGAGATGACATGAAAGGTAAAGTTGATGATGAAAAAGCTAAAAAGACAGATTCGGATATTAAAAAATATACTGATAGAATGGAAAAGTATACAATTCCCGGGCTTACTGAGGCAAGAGTATTAACACAAGCAGAAATGGAAGGAGAGCAAGGCAAAATAGTGGCTCATATTGATAATTCACAGGAATTAGGCAGAATTCTCGCAGAGGCCATAAAAAATAAACAGCAAGGATTGGTATCAGCAGTTGCTAAAAAAATGACAAGGGTAGGCGATTATAATGAAGCCATGAAAGCGCTTAATCTGGGCACTGGCAGAGAGGGTATGTTGGGCTTTGCTAAGATATTGCAAGAACAAGGCGGATTTACCAAGCAAGCATCTTTAGGTTTAGTTGGGGAAATGGGAAATATTGCCAAAAACATAAAACATTTTGGCGCTTTTGGCGCAGTAAAAATGGAGCATGGCAAGTGGACAGAGGCAAGCGAAGATCAATATGAAGCAGCTAAATATGCGGAAATGTCTAAAGTTCAGAAGCAATCTTTTGCCAGAGATACTAATCGTTTAGGTTTAGGTCATTATGAAAAGAAAGCTGATGACGGAGATGTTTGGGAGCATGATGAAGAGCACTGGGTTCTTGATAATTCAACTATTGCTCTTTTTAAGGATCCATCTTATGCTAAACATTATGATAAAACAGAAGGCACCGCCAATTTAAGCGCTATTGGACATTTAGCTCGTCATACTGATCGTTTAGAAAAAAATGGCGCCACTGCTGTTGCCGCACAAGTTAAAGGAAGGGAGAATGAAACGGAAGTTGATCCAATGGCAGCGGTTAGAGGCGTAAAAAAATAATTTAATAGAGCAATAAATTTAATATGGACAAAAATAATTATACAATTGAAGAAATTAAAAAAGCAGTAGAAGTATTTAGTGAATATGATAATATTAGAGGGGCATATGAGTATTATAAGGGATTAAAAAAATTTGTTGAAGAGACAAATTTAAAACATGTTGACCATAAACTTTATGGCAGTTATTATAAATATTTAATCCGATTAAAGTTTATAGCTTTAAATTTTTTTGATGATTGGCGGGAAATGGAAGAATTATTAAAAAATCATTTTGAAGCAATTTATAGAATAAAGTATTATGATTTATGGAATAAAATAAAATTAAATTTATTAACTATTTCGGATTTAAATAAACGGGATGAAATAAAAAGCGGATTAAAAAAGATTTTATTAGATTGTAATAGGGTAATAATTGATAAAAAGAAATATAAAGGAGTTGAAGGTTTGCCAGTAACAGTTGCGGAATGGTTAAAGGATTTTACAGTTAATTTAGGAATAGGCAAAATTGATCACTTGAAAAAAGTTCAATATTTGACCAATAGTGAAAACATAAAAATATTAGATGGAGAAGATAAAAATAGATTAAAAGTTTTATTTGATTTTTATGAAAAATTAAAAACATCATCAAATACGCCTGAAGGATTTGAAGATGATATTCCAATGGTAATCAATGGAAAATATGTTATGTATTCTCAAGGTCAAGTAGAAGACATTGGCGCTAAAATTCAAGATTTAATTAAATCAATTAAAATTGGCGATGAAGTAAAGCAATTACAAAAAATGGTTTCTCAATACCCCGCCGGTTCTTTAGAAAGAAAAGCGATTGAGGAGGAAATAAATAAAGTAAAAAGATAGAAGCAAGAAGTTTATGAACAATAAACAAATATTAGTATCAGGATCTTTGGCTTATGACCGTATTATGGATTTTCCGGGAAGATTTCGCGACCATATTCTGCCTGATAAAATTCATATTTTAAATGTTAGTTTTGCTGTTAACGGCATTAAGGAAAATTTTGGAGGTACTGCCGGCAATATTGCTTATAATTTAACGTTGTTAAATGAAAAACCGGTTATATTGTCTTGCGCCGGCAAGGGCTTTACTTCTTATGAAAAGTGGCTTGCGCAAAATAAAACAGATAGTTCACAAGTAAAAAAAATAAAAAGCAGGAATACTGCTTCAGCTAATATTATTACCGACCAAGCGGATAACCAGATTACAGGATTTAATCTGGGTGCTTTGCGGTTTGCAAGAGGCGCGTTTAATAAGAAATTATTGCGCAATAGCATAGCTATTATTGCTCCGGGAAATAATGATGATATGGAGCAGTATGCTGAATTATACAAGCAAAAAAAAGTAAAATACATTTTTGATCCGGGCCAAGAGATAACAAGTTTGAAAAGATCAGCTTTAAAAAACAGCATTAATGGAGCATGGATTTTAATTGGCAATGATTATGAAATAAGCGCGATTAAGCGAAAAATTGGCTGGACAGATAAAGCATTACTTGGTAAAATAACAATGTTAGTTGTTACTAAAGGGGCTAAAGGTTCAGAAATTTATTATAAAAGCCGAAGAATTAAAATACCAACAGCTAAGCCAAAAGGCATTTTAGATCCTACTGGCGCTGGCGACGCTTATAGAGCGGGATTGATTAAGGGATTGATTAATGGCTGGCCATTGGGGAAAGCCGGCCGCTTAGCAGGGCTGGTTGCTGTTTATGCAGTAGAAAAATACGGCACGCAAAATCATAGGTTTAATTTAAAAGAGATAGAAGCAAGATATAAGAGGAATTTTAATGAAAAATTATAGGTAGAATTACATTTTCTGCTCCGGCAGAGTCTCTCCGCAGAGGGCTCTGCCGCGACTAAACCGTCAGAGTCCCCTGTCGGGAGACTCTGACGAGGCGGAAAAGCAAAAGCACCAAAATTTATGAAATACGATATTAAAAATTTAAAATTAGCGCCGCAAGGCAAAAAAAGAATAGAATGGGCAGAGCGCAATATGCCTGTTTTAAGTTTGATTAAGAAAAGATTTAATAAGCAGAAACTTTTTAAAAATATTAAAATAGCGGCTTGTTTGCATGTAACAGCTGAAACAGCTAATTTAATGCGAACTTTAAAAGCCGGGGGCGCTGACATTGTTTTATGCGCTTCTAATCCTTTGTCAACGCAAGATGATGTTGCCGCTTCTTTGGTTAAAGATTATGGCATTTCAGTCTTTGCTGTTTGCGGGGAAAACCGGAAAGTTTATTATTCACATCTGGAAACAGCATTAAAGCATCGGCCGAATATTACTATGGATGACGGCGCTGACCTTTTATCATTGCTGCATACAAAATTTAAAAGCCAAGCCAAGGAAATTTTCGGCAGCATGGAAGAAACCACTACCGGAGTAATTCGGCTTAAAGCATTAGAAAAAAATAAAAAACTGCAAGTCCCGATTATTGCCGTAAATGACGCTAAAACAAAAAGTTTATTTGACAACCGTTATGGCACAGGACAGTCTACGCTTGACGGCATTATTAGGGCAACAGATATGCTGATTGCAGGCAAAAATGCAGTAGTGGCCGGTTATGGCTGGTGCGGCAAGGGTTTTGCCATGCGGGCTAAAGGCATGGGCGCTAAAGTGATTATTACAGAAGTTGATGAAATAAAAGCGCTGGAAGCGGTAATGGACGGGTTTGAGGTTATGCCTATGCTCCAGGCAGCCAAAATCGGGGATTTATTCTGCACTTTAACCGGCAATATCAATATCATAAGAGAGGAGCATTTTAAAGTTATGAAGGACGGCGCTGTGGTTTGCAATTCAGGGCATTTTGATGTGGAAATAAATATTCGGGCATTAAAAAAGATGGCCAAGAAAGTTAGAAAAAATGTAAGGAATTATGTTGACGAATATGTTTTAAAATCCAACAGAACAATATATCTTTTAGGCGAAGGCCGTTTAATAAATTTAGCCGCGGCTGAAGGCCATCCAGCGTCAGTTATGGACATGAGTTTTGCCACGCAGGCATTGGCGGCTGAATATATTGCAAAAAAGCGCTGCAAATTAGAAAATAAAGTTTATGATGTGCCAGAGCAAATAGAGCAATGGGTAGCAAAGTTAAAATTAAAATCCATGGGCGCTACCATTGATAAATTAACAAAAGAGCAGGAAAAGTATTTGCAATCATGGGACATTGGAACATAATAGAATTTAAGATTTTAGATTTTAGATTTATGATTTGTTAGATTTAGGATCAATAATTAAAATCTTAAATCTTCAATCATAAATCTTAAATTGTAAAACTATGTCAAAATCAAACTTAAGATTAGTAACTTCTGAATCAGTTACCGAAGGCCATCCTGATAAAATTTGCGATCAGATTAGCGACGGCATTTATGATGAAATGATTAAACAGGATCCGGACAGCCATGCCGGAATTGAATGCTTTTGCACGACCGGATTGGTGTTAGTTGGCGGCGAAGCCCGAACAAAGAGCTATATTAATATTGAGCAAGTTGTCAGAAATGTTTTAAGGGATATTGGCTATGATAAGCAGGAATATGGTTTTTGCTGTGATGATGTCGGTATTATTGTAACTTTGCATGAACAAAGCCCGGATATCGCCCAAGGCGTTAATGAAGGAATAGGGGAATATAAGGAGCAGGGAGCCGGAGATCAAGGATTAATGTGGGGCTATGCCTGCAATGAAACTCCTGAAATGATGCCCCTGCCGATTATGTTAGCCCATAAACTAACTAAAAGATTAGCTCAAGTAAGAAAAGATGGAATTTTGCCCTATTTGCGCCCTGATGGCAAAAGCCAGGTAACAGTTGAGTATGATAATGGTAAAGCTAAGCGCGTGGAAACTGTTGTTATTGCCGCGCATCATAGTGATAAAGTTAATTTAAAAAAGCTTAGAGCTGATATTAGGGAACAAGTTATTGCGCCTGTAGTCGGAGATTTAATGGATGATAAAACTAAAATTTTTATAAACTCAACAGGCCGTTTTGTTATTGGCGGACCCCCGGCTGACGCAGGACTGACTGGCAGGAAAATTATAGTTGATACTTATGGCGGCGTTGGAGCCCACGGCGGCGGGTGTTTTTCAGGCAAATGCGTAACCAAAGTTGACCGCAGCGGCGCTTATATGGCAAGGTACGCGGCAAAAAATGTAGTAGCGGCCGGGTTGGCCGACAAGTGCGAATTGCAAGTGGCTTATGCTATTGGCGTGGCTGAGCCGGTTGGAATATATGTACAGACTTTTAATACAAATAAAATACCTGAAAATCAAATTATTGAATTAGTAAAAAAGCATTTTGATTTTAAGCCAAAAGCAATAATAGAAAAATTAGATTTAAAAAGGCCGATTTATAGAAAAACAGCAGCTTATGGGCATTTTGGACGAGCTGATAAGGATTTTACATGGGAGAGGACTGATAAGGCCGAAGATTTAAGGAGGGATGCTGGTTTAACGCGGTCGTGACCAGAAAGCGATAGCTTGAGGGGCGCGAACGCGTTCGTGGTTTTGCGGAAAGCCAAATGTAAAAACGCGTACGCACCGCTCAGGCTATCGCCTTCGCGTTGCGTCCGCTCCGTCCGCTCCAAAATTATGTTTACAGGAATCGTTGAAAAAACTGGAAAAATTATTAATATTGTAAATAAGCGCGGAAAAATTTATTTTACTATTAGTGTAAAAAATTTTTTACAGGACATTAGGATAGGAAGCAGTATTTCCTGCGACGGTACATGCCTTACAGTTGTTAAAAAAACTAAAGATAATTTTACAGTTGAGTTAATGCCGGAAACTTTAAGATTAACAAAGTTTGCAGATTCTAAAATTGGAGATTTAATTAATTTAGAAAAATCATTAAAGATTGGCGAACGGATAGACGGTCATTTTGTCATGGGGCATGTTGACGGAGTCGGGATAGTTAGTAAAATTGAGCGGGAAGGGGAGTATATTAACTTAATAATAAAAGTTCCTGAAAAAATAATAAAATATTTAGCTTACAAGGGTTCAGCGTCTATTAACGGAGTTAGTTTGACTATTGCAGGCAGTGGGAAAGATTGGCTCAAAGTTTGTTTAATTACACATACTTTAGAAATAAC
>DAOWHZ010000039.1 GCA_030641105.1 bacterium
TAATTAAATTATTTATATTCAAATTACTTATATTCCACTTTTATGCTTGGTCCCATTGTTGAGCAAAGGTAAACATTCTTAATATAAATTCCTTTTGCGCTTGCCGGTTTTACTTTATTCAGCGCTTTTAAAAACACTTCATAATTTTCAAGAATTTTTTTATTATCTAATGAAATTTTCCCGATTATTTGATGAATATTTCCTGCGTCATCATTTTTAAAAGCAATTTTCCCTTGTTTAAATTCTTTAATTGTTTTAGATAAATCAGTAGTTATTGTTCCATTTTTTGGCGACGGCATTAAGCCTTTTGGCCCTAAAATTTTCGCGATAGGCGCTAAAAGCCGCATCATATTCGGAGTGGCAATCGCTATTTCAAAATCAATTTTTTTTGTCTGTTTAATTTTTTGAATCAGTTCTTCATTCCCGACAATATCAGCTCCTGCTGTTTTAGCTTCTTTTTCTTTTTCGCTTTCAACAAAAACAGCTATTTTCTTTTGCTTAGAAACTGAATTCGGCAAAATCACTGTTCCGCGAACTTGCTGATCTCCTTTTTGTGGATCAATCCCCAAACAAATATGAGCCTCTATTGAAGCGTCAAATTTTGCTATTGGATTTTTTTTTATCAAGTCAAGCGCTTCTTCTATTGTATACATTTTATTTTTGTCAATAAGTTTTGACATTTTTAAATATTTTTTTCCTTTTTTCATAAAAATATATAATCCGAATATTATAAATTATTATCCTAATGCCCCAAAAACGAATTATCCGAATTATAATTTAAATTAAATTTTTCGGAGCATAATTCGGATGTGCCCCGTTCGTAGAGGGGCTACCGAAGGTAAAACATACATTAGGATACAATTCGTAGATTCGGATTATATTAGTTAATTAATCCACAACCTCCACGCCCATTTGTTTTGCCGTGCCTTCTATAATTTTCATCGCCGCCTCAACAGAATTCGCGTTTAAATCAGGCATCTTAGTTTTAGCAATTTCTTTAACCTGAGCTTTGGTAATTTTTCCAATTTTATTAGTTAATGGATTGCCAGATCCTTTTTTAATATTAGCCGCTTTTTTTATTAACTCTGCCGCTGGAGAAGTTTTTAAAATAAAATCATAGCTTCTATCTTCAAAAACAGAAATTTCGCAAGGAATAATTTCTCCATTTTTGCCTTGTGTTGCCGCGTTAAATTTCTGGCAAAATTCTGCGATATTTAAACCATGCTGACCCAAAGCAGGACCAATTGGAGGCGCTGGATTTGCCTGCCCCCCTGGAATTTGTAATTTTATTATTGTTTTAACTTTTTTCATAAATTAGCTTTATTAGCTTCGCTAACTTCATTAACTTCGTTAGCTTTTATCTAAAATCATAATAATTTTGATTCTAATAAGCTAATGAAGCTATAAGCTAATGAAGCTAAAATTATACTTTTTTAGCTTGCAATGAATCTAATTCTACCGGAGTTTCACGGCCGAACATAGATACCAAAACTTTAATTTTCCCGCGCTCTTCATCAATATCTGAAACCTTGCCTTCGGAATTTTTAAACGGGCCGTCAATTATTTTTATATGGTCGTCAATGTTAAAATCAATTTTAAACTTAGGTTCTTCAACCCCCATTCTTTTTTGTAAATCTTTTATTTCTTTTTGTGAAACAGGGACAGGTGTTGTGCCTGAACCAATAAAACCTGTAACATTCGGAGTGTTTCTAACAACATACCAAGATTCATCTGTCACAACCATCTCAACTAAAATATATCCTGGAAAAATTTTTTCAGTCACGACTTTTCTTCTGCCATTTTTAATTTTTATCTTTTTTTCTGTTGGAATTAAAATATTAAAAATTTTATCATCCATTCCCATTGATTCAATCCGCTGTTGTAAATTGCTTTTTACATTTTCTTCATATCCAGAATAAGTATGTATTACATACCATAACTTTCCTTGTGAAATTTGTTTAGACATATTTAATCAATTATCAATTATAAATTACGAATTACGAATTACGAATTATGAATTAAAAATAGTTATTATTTTTTCTACTCCAAAAGAAAATACAAAATCTAAAAAACCTAGAAAAGCCGCGACTACCAAACTAATTAAAATAACAGCAATTGTTAATCTAACTGTTTCTGGACGAGTCGGCCATGTAACTTTTTTCATTTCAACGTAGGATTCGTATATATATTTTGCCAATCTGTTATTTGTAATTCCCATATTTTTTTTGGTTTTAAAAAAGACCTTTTCGGTCCAATAAATTTATCGTTATTATTTAATTCTATATTAACACAGATTTAAAATAATGCAAGCATTTTATAAATTTTTTGTACTATCTAGTTAATTCGGCAACAAAACCAGAAAAGCAGGATATCAATAAAATTTTTAATTTTAAAAGCACCAAATCCAAAATTCCAAATAACAAACAAATTACAATGACCAAAATACAAAATACAAAACAATTATTTAAATTAAATATTTTGAATTTAGAATATTCTTGCCCTGTACCTTTTGTCCGTATACCAAGATTAAGCGTATTGATTTTTACTAACATCTTTTAATAACTGCAATA
>DAOWHZ010000054.1 GCA_030641105.1 bacterium
AGTGCGATAACGTTTAATTCCATCTTGACCAATCCAATCGCGAGTTTGCAAACGGCCTTCCATATAAACCTTTGAGCCCTTGCGCAAATACTGTCCGCAAATTTCCGCTAATCTTCTCCATGTTGTTACATTGTGAAATTCTGTTATCTTTTTTTGCTCACCTGTTTGAGAGTCTTTCCAAACAAAATTTGTTGCCACACCAAAAGAAGCAACGGTTTGACCGGTTGGTGTAGTTCTTACCTCCGGATCCCGGGTTAAATACCCAATAATCATGGCTTTGTTTAAATTCATAGTTTTTGTATCCATTAACTATTCCTCTGCCTCCTGAAAAAGAATAATTATGGATTGAATTAATTATAACTCCCACAAATCTACAAATCAACTACAAATCTACAAATATAAATAAAAAAATTTATCATATATTTGTAAATTTGTGAAAGGATTTGTTGATTTGTGGGGGCACTCTAAGACTTAATAAATCTAATTATAAATTCATTATAATAAATCATCAGTTTCTAATATTTTGTCTAACTTTTCATCTAAATCTTTTAATTCAACTTTTTCTTTGCTTTTTGCTTTTATTTTTTCTTTTTCCTTTTTTACCTCCCTTTCTTTTTCAGCGGCAATTTTTTTAGCAATCTTTTTTTCTTTTTCCATTGTTTTAACAGTCTTTTGCTTTTTATTAACAATTTGGTGGCGTAAGATTTCATTGGCCAACCGCAGTATTCTATCAACTTTAGTTAACTTTTCTCCAGCTAAATCAAATTCAACTAAATTATAATAGCCATAACGAAAATGCTTAATTGGATAAGCTAAACGTTTTTTGCCCCATTCCTCGCTAAAAGTAATATTACCTTCTTGATCATTAATTATTTCCCTGACCTGGTCAATTATTGGAGCTAATTCATTCTCACTATATTTATTGGAAATTATATACAAAAGTTCATAGTGGGGAATTTCTGATGTTTTATTTTTCGCCATACTTTTATTGTTTTGTTATTTTATTTTAATGATTTCCCATATCATAAATAGATATTTGTAAATTTGTAGCCGATTTGTAGATTTGTGGGTGTAAAAAAATCCCAGATATTCTCTTAAAACAAATCTTGGGATTTTGAGAATACCCTCCCTGTCTTAATCAGGGTCACTCTAAAATAATTAGAGCTTGGAAAGGTTATATTTATTTATATTAGCACCTTAACATAGGTTTAAAAAAATTGCAAGGGCTTTTTTCGCTACCAAATTTTGTTAAGAGTATTACAACGAAAAATAAATTTCTCACTTCCCTGCCTGCGCAGGCAGGTTACTTCCTTGCCCTCCATAGCTTTAGCGACGGAGGGTTACTTCTTACTTTATTTTTGTTTCTTCTAATTTTATGCTTAATAACTCACTTACTCCATCATTTCCCATAGTAATACCATAAAGAATATGAGCTTTGCGCATAGTGGCGCGGTTGTGAGTGATAACAATAAATTGGGTTTTATGCGCTAGATCATCTAAAATTTTAGCAAAACGTTCTGAATTAGCTTCATCTAAAGCCGCGTCAACTTCATCTAAAACCACAAAAGGTGAAGGATTAGCACTAATAATAGCGCAAATTAAAGCAATAGCGGTTAATGCTCTTTCTCCGCCGGAAAGCATGTTAATTGACTTTATTTTTTTGCCCGGAGGCGTAGCTTGAATTTCAATACCAGCCAGCCCGGTGGCATTATGCTTTTGCAAAAATTTAATTTTTTTAACATTAATATTTTGATCTATTTCTTTTTTATTTATTTCTTTATTTTTTTCTGTGATTTCAGTATTTTCAGCATCTTCAGTGTTCTCCATCACCTTAATAATTTTAGCTCGTCCGCCATTGAAAAGGATTTTAAAATATTCTTCAAATTTAGTTAAAATTATTTTAAATTCTTTATCAAATTTTTCTTTAATTATTAAGTCAAGTTTTTTAATAATTTGTTCCAGTGAATCAATGGCTTTAATTAAATCATTAACCTGGTTTGACAAAAAGTCATAGCGTTCTTTGGTTTCTTTGTATTCTTTGGCAACTTCAAGATCAATACCGCCGATTAAATCAAGCTGGCGTTTTAATTGATTTATTTTCTCTAAGGCCGCTTCCTGATCAGCTCCGCACCCTTCCTTGAATTTATATTCTTTGATTTCCTTAAGACTGCCGTAATTTTGCCTAATTTCAACTTCCAAGTCTTCAAGCCGAGTTTCAAATCTGGTTGAATTAATTTTTACTTCACTAAGCTGGTTGTTAATATTATTAATTTCGTTTTGCAAATTTTGTAATTTTTTTTGTAAATCAAACAGCTGATTTCTTTTGTTTTCTTCCTGGCCGCTAACTTTATTGATTTTTTCTTTAATATCGGCTATTTTTTTATTCATCTCATTTATTTTTTGTTTAACCTCTTGTTGCTCTTTTGAGCTTGTTTTCACTCCTTGTTGCTCAAGTTTAGATTTGATAGCTGCCAGCTCGTTTTGCAAATCTAATTTTTTTTCAGTTAATAATTTTACTCTTTCGCTTCGGGCTGAAATTCTTAAACTTGTTTCATTAATAGCAGTAATTAGTTTTTCTTTTTTTTCAATTGTTTTGCTTAAATTTTGTTGAGTTTGCTCTAAATTATTTTTTTCATAAGCCATGGATGATGTTTTAATGATTTCCTTAAGTTCTTGCTTAATTTGCTGCAGTATGGCTTTTATTTTATCTAGATTTGTTTCTGCTTCCGCTTGCCTTAATTTATTAAGAGATTTATTTAGTTGATTATTAATATTTTGTACGGTTTCATTATTAGATGTAGAGCTTAGTGAAACTAATTTTCGGTTAAACTCCTGAATCTTGCTATCAACTGCTTTTTTGTCTTTTTCCAGCGCCGGCAGTTTTTCTTTTTCAATTTCAATATTTTTGGTAAGCATATTTATTTCTTCTTCAATTGTTGCCATCTCTTTAGCTAACTCTTCTTTTTTATTAGCAAGCCATGATAAATCAAATTGGCCGCTTGATTCAAATTTTACTTCTATTCGCGCCTCAATTTTTGCTAACTGCTTGATAAGCAGGTCTTTTTGATTTTGAGCCTCTGTTAATTCTTGCTGCCAATCCATAAGCTCGGTTAAATCCTTATGATCTTTTTCCATCTCGCTTAACTCATGGTTGAGTCTGTCTAATTTTTTTTCTTTGTCTCGTTTAATTTGTTCAATTTCTAAAAGCTGCTTGTTGTATTCACTGAATTTATTATTAATTTTATGCCAAATTTTTCCGTAAAATTCTCGCTGCAGGCCCTTTAATTCAGTTTCAATTTCCTCTCTTTTTTGCAGCTTATTAACTTGCCTGGTTAAGCTTTTAAGCCGCGGTTCAATTTCAGATAAAAGCATCTGCGCTTGATTAAGGTTTTCATAACTTGATCGCAATTTATTTAAGGAATCATCACGTTTTATCTGAAATTGTTTTACTCCGGTTGCCTCGTCAAAAAACTCTTTTCTTTCAGCCAAAGAAGTGTTTAAAAATCCCTCTACCATGCCTTGCCCGATTACGCTGTATGTTTTCTGCCCGAATTTGGCTTTGGCCAGCATTATCTGAATATCAGACAGCCGCGCCCTGCTGTTGTTTATCATGTATTCACTGTTGCCGTCGCGGTATAATCTGCGGGTTAAAACTATCTGTGAATAATTAGCCATTCCGCCCCGGTCTTCCATACACAAATCAATTAAGCCGTTTTCATTATTAAGATACAATGAGACTTCTGCCATGCCCAGCCGGCCTTTTTTGTCTGATCCGGAAAAAATAACATCCTCGCTTTTTTTGCCGCGCAAAGTTTTCATGCTTTGCTCACCCAAGGCCCAGCGCACTGCATCAGCCACATTAGACTTGCCAGAGCCATTAGGCCCGACAATAGCAGTAATGCCCCGCTTGCTTTTAGAAAGCATGCCGGGAAAAACTAAAGTATTTTTATTGGCAAATGATTTAAACCCTTGAATTTGCAGTTTTTCTAGATACATAAATAATAAAATTTAAGATTTTAGATTGAAGATTGAAGATTGGTTTTTTGCTAAGGTGTTAAATAGTTGATGTAATAAATCTACAATCTGAAATTTTATGGCTGTCTAATATATTATACTACAATTCATAAAACAAAACAAAAAAATTTTGCGCTACAAAGAATAAATAGATTATTTAAAAAAGCTGTTAATAAAAAAATATAATAATGATAAAATATTACTCAAATAAAAAAGGGAAAAGCTTTGCGCGATTCCCTTTGTTTTAACGGTTAAATGTATTTATTGCAAATTTTCAAGGATTTTTTCTCCCATGGCTTTTGTGCCAAGGGTTTTATTTTCCGGATCCCCCCTTTTTGCAATATCCAATGTCCTCCACCCGTCTGAAAGAACCTTATCAATTGATCCTTCAATAGCCACGGCTCCTATAGACGCTTTTTTGCCTGAAATCTTGCAAATATGCTCAAGCATTAGGACATCTGTATTGATTCTTCCGATGGGATTCGCAATATCCATACCGGCAATATCAGAAGCTGTGCCTGCGCCAGATTCAAACATGGCAGCGCCTGTATCAGGATTAATAGCCGAACTATACATAAGGCCAAGTCCTCCTTTTGCGCCTGCCGCACCGTCTGAGCCAATGTCTCCGTGTTCATTTCCGCAAGCTATAAGTCCATGAAGTTTAGCTGGAGTAAAAAGAAGTTCAACGGCCGCATCAATATACTGAAACTGAAGATTTACATCGGAAAAATTTTCTTGGTGTACTTCTTTGCATACTTCATTAAAAAGCACATAACGGGGTATAACATTTGACTTGTCAATGCAGATTACTGGCAAACCTTTATTGCGGGCAAAAGAAAAAAGATTGTTAAAATATTTTATCAAAGTTGACCTTCTAAAATATGCCAAATCAACAATAATATCTTCTTTGCCAGTAACCTCACTGTGAAGTTTGATGCCAAGTTCTTCGCGAACTTCCTTTGGTATCTTGTGCATTAAATCTTGATTGCCGAAATAACTGTCTTCAAGCAAATAGCGAAGCCAAATCTGCGTTACGCCTTCTTCGGGAATATATTCCGGACGAACTCTTGCTAAATGGGCAAACTTCTTGAAAAAAATCATTGGCCGATAGTTAAGAAGAAGCCCAAGTTCTTTTCTGATCGTCAACAAGCATTTTCCTTCCGGCTTCATGCCTTTGTGCTTCACTCCAAGAGTATCATCCAGTTTTTTATCGCCAACGCCTCCAAAAAACACAATCCCCAATTTCTTAATAATATTCAAAGATTCTTCGGGAAATGTGGTCCCGTAATCATCAAAAGTGCACCAGCCAGCCGGAGCAGGCACAAATTCAATTTCAATATCATCCATTTTCCCCGCCTCAATGGCCACTGCGCATGCCACCTTCATCATTTCAGGGGCAGCGCCGTCACCCTCCACCAATGCTATCTGAATTTTTTTCATCTATCTATACCTCCTTTCCGGTTAATATCTTTTATCAGCATAAGCCAACCAGCCACCGGCCTCAACCAAATCTCGATCAAAATCATTTAACTGAAATTGAAATTTATGAGATACCGGCTTTCCCATTGTTGAAATTTTAATATTTACAACAAAATTCTCAAAATCTACCTCAGCGATAGCATATCCTTTTGGATTTATGCTACGAGAATTTTTTTGAAACATAAATATTGCATCAATATCATCTTTTGAAAGCTCAATAGCCAGCATCCCGCAGTTAAACATATTCTGCCGGAAAATTCTGGCAAAACTTTCGCCAATTACAACATTAATGCCGTTAACCTCAAAAACCCAAACAGCATGCTCACGGGATGATCCGCAACCAAAATTACCACGAGTCACAATAACTCTGGCGTTTTTAGCTGTCTTGCTTTGCGGATCAAATCCATCCAGCTTTAAATCTTCAAGCATGTATGGCCTAAGGTCTTGTTTGGAGTTTTCAGAAAGATATTTAGCCGGAATTATTTCATCCGTATTAATATCACTTCTATCTAAGAATAAGACCGAACCGCCAAACTTTTTCATATCATCTCCTCCTTCTTTAAATCAGAAATTTTCTCTTGGATCTGTTATTTTTCCCACAATAGCTGTAGCGGCCGCGGTAGCCGGACTCATCAAATGAACCATGCCGCCTTTTCCCATACGGCCTTCAAAATTCCTGTTGGTTGTTGAAGCGCAAACTTCCATGTTTGCTAAAACACCATTACTCATACCAAGACAAGCGCCGCAGGTTGGATTAGTCACACAAAAACCGGCATCCATAAAAATCTTAATAAGGCCTTCTTTTATGGCTTGGCTATAAACCTTAGGAGTGGCCGGCGAAAGAATCGCGCGTGTATCTTTGGCAATTTCATAACCTTTCAAAATCTTAGCGGCAACACGAAGATCTTCAATGCGTCCGTTGGTGCAAGATCCAATATAAACCTGGTCTATTTTTTCCCCAACAAGATCGCTAACATCCATTACCTGGTCCGGCTTATAACCGAAAGTAACCTGCGGCGCCAAATCAGAAACATCAATAGTGATTTCATCCGCGTAAACCGCGTCAGAATCAGGATACCACTTATGATAATCCTTGAGAGCATCCAGCCAAGATTTGTATTTATTGTAAATAAACGACCAAAGATATTTTATAGTTATAAAATCAGGCAAACAAATTCCGCAGGTAGCTCCGGCTTCAACAGCCATATTACACAAAGTCATCCTTGACTCCATTGACATGGTTGAAGCAACCGGGCCATGAAATTCTATTACCTTGTCAGTAGCGCCATTAACTGTTAACTCTTTTATAATCTTTAAAATAACATCCTTGGCATAAACATGATCAGGAAGCATTCCAATAATATTAATCTTCATTGTTTTAGGAATTCTAAAAGAACAAACGCCTTTTAAAATTCCAACTTCCAAATCCGTGGTGCCAACACCAGCCGCGAAAGCGCCAAACGCTCCATGCGTGCAAGTATGAGAATCTCCCATAATCACTGTGTAGCCCGGCAGGATAAAACCTTTTTCCGGAAACAAAGCATGACAAACACCATTAGCGCCGATATCAAAAAAATCTTTGATATTATGCCGTTTAGCCCAGTCCCGCAAAATTTTTGCCTGAGTTGCGGTTTTGGAATCCTTAGAAGGAGTAACATGATCTATAACCACTTTAATCTTAGCTGGATTAAAAACTTGATCCATACCTCGCTCAACCAAACTGTTAATCGCGATTGGCGTTGTAATTTCATGGCACATTACCACATCAATATCCAATACCACATTTTCATCTGACGGTTTATCGCGCAGATGAGCCTCAAAAATTTTTTCCGTAATTGTCTTGCCCATTGCCCTTACCTCCTTTTTGTGTTTCAGTTTTTATTGTCTTTTATTGCTATTTAGTTGTAATGAACTAATAAAAAACCTCCTTAAAAATATTATTTTTTGTTTTTTAATATTACAATAAGCGACACAAAAAGTCAATACGGCCGTAATATTGAAATAAAAACAAATATTACTCAAATAAAAAAGGGAAAAGCTTTACGCGATTCCCTTTGTTGTTATGCAAATGTACAAAATTAATAATTATCAAAATATCCATAAGGCGTATCAAGGACAACCTTATTACCTTCGCCTGCATATTTTGCGCATTCACCCAGTTCAAACAGCTTAATTTTAGTTTCAGCCGCCGCCTCTTCCAAAACTTGTTTGAATTTTTTATTGTCTTCGCCAACCACGTCAATGCCTATGCCGCAATTAAAATCTTCAAACATATTCTGCCAGATTTCTCCAGATTCTTTTTGGATGAGCTGAAAAATCGCTGGCGGAACCGGCATTTTCTTTTTATAAAGTATGCTGTTTCCAACATGCCCAATTTTCGTGGCTCCGCCTCCGGTGTTCATACTGATGCCGTGCAACATAGAAAGTATGCTTTTTTCTTTTAGTTTTTGGATAATCATCCTAATCACAATTGCCCATTGTCTGGTCGGAGATAAAATCGCTCCGCTAACAGTCATTCCATCCAAAATATCCGGCTTATCATTTACCTTGAATTTCCCCCTGTAAGAACCGTTGTTGCGAACCAAAAAAGGATATAATTTACTATAATCCGCGTCCATTAAATCTGTTCTGGCAAGAGTCAGTCCGTTGGACATTAAGCCGGAATTATCTTCCTCTTCCCAATTGGCTCGACCGTCGCTGGCAAAGCCGTAAATTTTGTCGCCGGGCAGGACATTGCCGGTTATCAAATTTGATTTCCTGGTCCGGGCGTAGATATCCATATCATAAACCATTGAATTAGTCTGGTCAGGCAAATCCGCGGTTTCACCGCCCATAAAGAATGTCATATTAAATCCGTAATCCCGGTAAAGCTGCAACAGCCAGGCAACGCGCAAGGCAATTTGTTTCATAATTCTATCTTTCGGAAGATTGACGCCGTTGATATTGATAATCTGCGTCAATACCCATTTGCCGAAAACAAAACCGCTGGCGGCAATGTCGCCGGTATTCATGGACAAAGCATCGTCAACCGCGCCCTGGAAAATACTTTCATCGTCGGTTTCAAAATAATGCAGCGCCCTCTGAATAAACTTGCTGCCATCGCCGTCAGGATGCTTAGTAAACACCATCCCTGGTATTTCCGGATCGCGTTTAATATTAACAAAAGCATTTGGAAAATCATTGTCTATAATTTTGCTAAAAATCTCCCTTACGCTGGATTTGCCAGGATCAATCCCAAGTTCTTTGTATTTGCTGGTTTGATTGCTCATAAAATCCTCCTTTCATCCAAAATTTTCACAACTTTTCTTCCTTTTTTCTCTATAATCCTTAACCTATTTTCAGCAAAAAGCTGAATGCACTTTGAATAAAGCTCATGCTCAAGTTTAAGCCCTTTTTCTCGGATCGTGTCTTCAGTATCACTAAGTTCAATTGTATAGGATTTTTGCCCAATAATAGGCCCTGTGTCTTCGCCATAATCAACAAAATGAACCGTGCATCCGCCGACTTTACAGCCATAGCGGAATGTATCGCCGTACCCGTCTGTTCCCGGGAAAGATGGCAATAACGCAGGATGGATATTCATAATACAAGACCTTTCCGGATTTGTATTTATTTGATCAATAAAGTAAGCTGTTAAGTTTCTCATGAAACCAGCTAACGTTAATAAATCAAATTCATAGTCATCCATGTGCCGCAACATCTCCATCTCTGCTGTCACCCGTTTCACTAACCAAAAATACGCGTCTTCAGCAGTTGATAAACCGTTAGGCAAAATTCCCTTAGACTTGAGATATAATGTTTCAAGGTTTATTTCTGACGCAACCTCAAAACTGAAAATATCACTTCTGTCTAGTTGATTCAATCCCTGAAAAATTTTCTTGTAATCAACTACAAAAGTCGGGATTTTATGCTTTTTGGCCCGTTCAAGCCCGTATACATCCGGCTTGTCCGATCCTACAAACACAACTTCTCCATTAATTTTTCCTTGTTCGCAGGCATCAATGATCGCTTGTAAATTGCTTCCGCCGCCTGAAATCAAAACTCCAATCTTTAGGTTTCTTGCCATTTCTTTACTCCTTTCATCTATTTCAGATTAAATTCGTTATTACAAGTTTCTTGCTTAATTATTAAATTTAGTTATCAAAGAACAAATATATAAAAACAACCCTCCAGTCCTCCTTGGGGTTGATTTACAATTATATCGTAAATTTATCTAATTTTATAAAAAAAGTCAATAGTTTTATTTTTGTTTAATTTTTCTAAAAGACAAAACAAAAACACCCGGGAGACCCAAGGTGCTTTTGCTACATCCCCATGCTCGCCATACTACCCATAATAGCAAAGCAGGAAAGGGGGCCGTATTAATTTTCAGTCCCTATCTTTTTGTGGGCTAATAAATCAACACAGCCCAGGTATTTTTTTACAAAGAACAATTATATGCGGCATTATTTTTTCACTTTTAGAAAGTGGTTTAGCCGCAGAATAATTATATAAAATAATTATTTTTTAATTTTTCATAATCCATATAAGCTAAATTAAGTTGAGGCAAATATTGCATTCTATCACTGCTTATATATTCTCTATGTAAATAATTATCGGTTTTTTCTAAATGATATATTTGATAATTTGATTGTTGTTGGTATTGTTTTTGCTGTTCTATAATTGATTGGTGGACAAGGTTTAGGGCTTGAGCGCAAGCTATAACAATAAAAAAAGCAATGGACAAGCTTAATAAAAGTCCAAACCAGCCTGACTGCGCAGACAGGCTGAACTCCTGCTCCATTGCTTTCTTTTTTATTAAATTGTAAGATTTCCAGCTAATATGCCCGAAATCAAGGCTATTGGCCTGAATTTTTGTGTTTGTCATTTTTGTTTTTTGCATGCGAATGGCGCTTTAATGCGAATGCGCCCATGCGAATTTTTGTTTTATTTTTTGGATGATTTTTTTATCATCTATTTACATTGTAGCAAAAATTTCGGATTTTGTCAATGTTTGAAAAATTTTAAAGGAAATGGTAGAGTAAGGATATGAATAATGAAAAAGCCAAGTTAAAAATTCAAAAATTAGTTGAGAGGTATAAAAAATTGTCTGACGCGGAAAAGAAAAGATACAATGAACAGCAAACCAAGGATCATTTCATCCGCCCTTTGTTTGAAGCTTTGGGGTGGAATTTTGAGCAAGAGGTTTGGCCGGAAACTGATGTGTCTGGCAAAAGG
>DAOWHZ010000056.1 GCA_030641105.1 bacterium
ATATTCAGGATGTAGCTCAAATAATTTTCGCATCTTGAGTTCAAGCTTGCGGAAATCCACACCGCCCGCTCTAAATAAAATAATTTTTGTAATCCAATCAATTTATATGGCTTTAGCAGCAACTCATATCCGTTTTGCCCTTGATTTAAAAGATAAATATCAAGTTCAAAATATAAAAAAATATATTTCAGGCACAATTTATCCTGACAGTAGATATGTTACAGGAATTGATAGAAATTTAACACACAATAACAAAATTCTCAAGCCAAAATTTGCAAAAGATGATTTTAGAAAAGGATGGCAAGTGCATCAAATTTGTGATATTGCTCAACATTTTATTCTTCGCAAACAAATTTTATTTTTAAACAGACATCCAATAAAAGGATGGCAAGAAAATAAGTGGGTTGAATTTACTTCTGCTAAAATAATTCAGGATATGGCTGATATGCAAAAATTTGATATTCAGCAAGTTATTAAATTTTTAGAATATGTTGAAAATCCAAATGGAGAAGATATAAAAAAAGTAAAAAAATATAATCAAATAATGGTTGATTTGTATAAAGATAAAACTATAACCACAGTAGAAGATAATTATAAAATGTGGCTCGCTTTAGGGATTAACAATGAGCTTGGCAATAAAGTAAAAGAAAAAACCCACGAATTTTTAAAAGACAAAAAATTAGTCAAAGAGATAGAGTCTTGTTATAAAATAATGCTTAATAGTTATCAAAAATATTTATAAACTTGGAATGTAAAAATATTCGTTTAATTCTCTGAAAAAGATTATAATATAGTCTATTACGCTCCGTCGCAAAGTTTATTTAACATTTTTATTTATGGAGGAAAAAATGATAAATAAAGAACATTTTAAATTAATTAGACCTTTGAAATGGGAAGAAGTTTTTTTATTTTGGTATCAAAGTGAAGGCACGCAACAGAATTGGATTAACTTGGCAAAACAGCGCGGCTTTGCTTCTTGGGCGGACTGGAGATTAACATCATACGGGATTCCTTTTGAATGCGCTAAAGCGGAGTGGAATTTGTATGAAATTTTTAATCCGGCGCAAATAATACCAAAATTTTATGGCGGTCCATTTAAGACATGGATAAAACGTCATTACGGCGGCGTTAAAGAAAAAACTTTTGAACAATTAGCGGTTCAACCGGATATTTTAAACAATAAAGCAGTAAAAAGCATGGTTGATAATTTTCCAGGAAATAAAATTATATCTTGTTTACAAGTCGGAAATAAAATTTATACTATTGAAGGATTGCATCGTTGCTGCGCCTTGGCTGTAATCAATGCCCAAAATAAGCCAGGTCCAAAAAAATTATATTTTGCCATTGGCAAATCATCATTAAAAAATTTGCCAGTAGTAGGAAGAGTTGACGGTTAAAATTACCACCTTTTTTATAGAGGAATTGAGCCATTCGTAATTCAAAGGGTTGCTTAATAAACAGCCCTTTTTGATTTGTAAAATTCTGAAAACTCTGCTAAATTAAAAACAATAAACTAATAAACCAATAAACCAATAAATTAAATCATGTCATTTTCCATCGGCATTGTTGGCCTGCCTAATGTAGGCAAATCAACTTTATTTAATGCTTTAACAAAAAAGAAAGCCGAGGCTTCAAATTATCCGTTCTGCACTATTGACCCGAATGTCGGCATAGTAGAAGTGCCTGATAATCGGCTTCAGGAATTAGCAAAAATTTCCAAGCCTAAAAAAATTATCCCAACTATTATAGAGTTTGTTGATATAGCAGGCCTGGTTAAAGGCGCGCATAAAGGCGAGGGCCTGGGCAATCAATTTTTATCTCATATCAGGGAATGCGACGCTATTTGCGAAGTGGTGCGGCAATTTGAAGATGATAATATTATTCATGTTGACGGAAAAATTAATCCGGAAAGCGACAAGGAAACGATAAGCATGGAATTGATTTTTGCTGATTTAAGCACTGTTGAAAAGAGATTAGCAAAAACAGAAAAAGAAGCTAAAAGTGGAGATAAGGAAGCTGTTAAATTAAAAAATCTGCTTGAAAAATTAAAGCAGGCACTGGAAAACGGTAAAGCATTGCGCGAAATAGAATCTGATAGTGACGAGAGAAAAATAGTTAGAGGACTTAATTTATTAACAATAAAACCGATTATTTATGTTTTAAATACAGGCGATGCAGGAGAAAAAAAGAAAAAATGGGATAGTGAAATATTAGAATTAAATGTAAAGTTGGAAGAAGAAGTTGCGGGCCTGAAAGAAGAGGAGCAGAAAGAGTATATTAAAGAATTCGGCTTAGGCAAAAGCGGATTAGATAAACTTATAAATGCTTCGTACAAATTGCTTGGCTTGATTACTTTTTTAACAACCGGTTCTGATGAAACCCGGGCTTGGACTGTTAAACAAGGCGCAAAAGCTCCGCAAGCCGCAGGCGTGATTCATACTGATTTTGAAAAAGGTTTTATCCGCGCAGAAGTTATTAACTGGCAAAAATTGGTTGAAGCTGGCAGTGAGCAAGCTGCGCGAGAAAAGGGTTTAATTAGAACTGAAGGTAAAAATTATATTGTGCAGGATGGGGATGTCTGTAATTTTTTGTTTAATCGCTAAATTTTGCCAAATTACGCCAATGAACGCCAAGATATTAGCGAAAGTCGGCGTATTTTAGCGTTTATTGGCGTAATATCACAATCTCCCGCCAAACCTTTTGCCCCGGCCTGCTATAAACAATAGTATTTCTATTAGTCAATTGAATTGCTTTGTTGCTTTGCAGATTTTTAGGTATAGGGTTTATTATTTCAAAACCGTTTACGCGCGGATTTATAAACTGTAAAGCGGGCTTGCCCGCCGTAGCTTTAGCGAAGGCGGGCCAGATCATTACAACTCGTCCGTTAGGTTTTAATATTTTTTTAAATTCAACTAAACTTTTAGAATAAAGCTGTTCTATCTCTTGGACAGTTTTTTTAATGTCAAATTTTCCCCTTGGCGGGCCAAGGTAAGGTTCGGTAATTATTGCGTCAATGAATTTTGGTTTGATGAATTTTGATAATTCTGTCGCGCTTTTGTTATGTAGGTTATAGGTGTTGGGTGTTAGGTCATGGTGCTTTTTTATCCAATTAATATTTTCGTTTGTATTACTAATTGCTTTTTTAGAAATATCCGCGCCAATAAGATTTTTAAAGCCCATAAGCATTGCTTCTGTTAAAATTGTTCCAGAACCGCAAAAAGGATCTAAAATAACTTCACCCCGAACCTCTCCTTGGTAAGGAGAGGGAGGTAGAGCTAAATTTATCATTATTTGCGCTAATTTAGGCGGTAGCATGCCAGAGCGATCATCACGGGCCGGACGGCCGTAATCACGAAAAGACAGCTCTTTAAACGGTTGTACGGCCAAAGTTTGGCTGATAAGAATTTTATTATTATCTTTAATTAAAACAATTTCAGCGCCTTTGCTAGTTAATTTGTTTTGCTCAATTACAACGCTGGAAAGAGTTGGCTCCTTGCTGGTCACCCATCTGCTGGAAAATCCTTTTTCACTCAAATATTTTTTAATTTCCATTGCCAAGGGCTTGATATTTAGTTTGCCTTTGCCATAATAAGAAATGCCGAATTTGAATTTTCCGCTTTCTGGCTTAAGCAGTTTTTTTGTCTCTTCTAATATTTTTTCTTTGTTTTGCGCGTTAGCTTTTGCAACTATTTTGCCGATTTTGATAACCCCGCCTATTTTTTTAATAAGCTGCTGCGCGTTGATTTTTTTATTTGTTTCCAATAGAAAAACATTATTAGACGCTAAGTGTCCAACTCGGCCTTCGTAGCCACTTCGGCGAAGGAGGCTTGGACATTTAGCGTTTTCCGCATTGCGCAAATTAAAAACAGCCGAAAGTTCGGCTATTGATAAAGTCGGGTTAGTTCCTAAAATAAAAAAATATTGCATAGTTAATTCTATAAATTATAGATTTGTAGCGCTTTTATGTTCCACCTTTAATTGCAGTAAAAATTACAAAATTCACCAAAGCGTAAGACGCAAAAATAACTACCAGCCCAATAGCGGCCCAAATCAAAATATCCTTGCCTTTCTGTACTTTTTCACTGTTCCCGGACGACGTCATCCAGGTAAAGCCGCCGTAAATAAACATTGCTAAGGCAATAGAGCCGACAATGCCAAGGACTGCGTTGATAATGCGGCCGATTAGGGCTTGGGGGGTGGTGCCGGAGCCGAGGGGGTTGTCGAGAGAAATGGGAGGTGGATTGCCAGCCGTCGGGCTACCAGCAGTTTGTGCCAATAAAATAGTTGGAAGTAATAAAACAATAAAACAAAAGAAAATAATTAATTTTTTATTCTTGACCATAAATTTAAAATTATTAATCTTTATATTTAAATTATAGCGTATTATAAAAAATAAAGCAAAATAAAAGCGCGTTACTAAATAAATATTAATTTATTTTTTACGCGCTATCAAAAGGTTGTTAATAAAGAACTGTTAATTTAGTATTGTCATACATTCCTTGCACACGAACTGTGCCTCCCCATGTAAAATATCGTTTGCTGTTCCCCTGTGGCATTTTGATGTTGGTTAATTTTTCAGTGCCGTCATCATTGATACCAAATCTTTCAACAACATAAAATGCTTCATTGGAGCTAAATTGGATAGTTGATTTGTCTGGTACTGATATCGTGGACTTCAGTTCGCCTTTATTGAGTTCAAAGGGGTATTCAGTTAATTTTAGCTTATCTTTTTTGTCTGAAAATAAAGATAAAAACGAAAATGTTGGCTTCAAATTTTTTTGCTTGATTATCTTTTTAATCTCCTCTTCCGTGGCCAGTCTGATTTCTTCACGAGTTTCAGGGTCGTATTTTATGTATTTGGGTTTATCTCGCCATACTTTTTGAGTAGATGGAGTTATATATATTTCAATATTGCCTGTTTTCGGATTGAAATAATCTCTTCTATAATAAGAAGTAATCCCATCTACAAAAAGAAATAATAGCACTGTAATCAAGACTGCGTAAGCCCATTTTTTGTTTGGCTTTGTAATAATACAACCAAGAGCAAGGCCAGTCGCAATTATAAATAAAATAATACCGACCATTAAGATTGTTGCGCTAACTGCAAAAGGTAGATTATAGTTAGCAAGCAGTATATAACCTGACTTAACAAATAATATTCCACTAAGCCAAGCTGTTGCAATTGATAAAGTTACTAAAAGGGTTTTTGTGGGCCAAGTAATTTGCATGCCCGGAGTGAAATATCCTATTGCTTTTGTTATTACAACTGTGAGCGCCAAAACGAAAATTAACAAAAAAAATATTGTCAACATAATGAATAGCATAATAGTACCCATTGGCGTAAGATTAAAATTAAACGCCAATGGGGTAACGATTGAGATTATTGCAGATGGTATAACAGTGAAACAGATGATAAGCAGTAAAAACGCCACTGCAACAGCTATAGCAATTAAAATTACTCTTCTATCAATATTCATTTTATTTACCTCCTTTTCCTAAAATAGCCCGTAGAGCATCCCCGATTGTCTGCGATAACATAACCCAAGTCGGGTTGGCTCCTGTTTCGTCTTTAATGATTTTCATTGCTTTAGCCTCGCTTACCGCAGCGATTGCTTCAATTTGTGCCGCGGTCTTTTTGTCCATAGCTTCCTTGATGGCTGGCGGAGGACTAATATTTTCAACATTGATTATAGATTCTATCCCATAATCTTTTCCCCCATCATCACATAATAAAGTGTTAGCAATTTCTGTAGCTTTATTGCCATAGGTTTTTTTCATATCTGGGGTCCACGAAAGTGCTTCTTGCGATCCTACATCCATAGCTCTGTTAATTGCCACCTTTGCTCTTTGCACAATTAAATTATCAACATCTGTATCAACTGTATTAAGCAAAAATTTAGTAGCAGTTTTTTGATCGTCTTCCTTTTTTTCTCTGACAAAATAAGTAAGTCGGGTATCAATTTTAACATCATTGCCATCTATACAATTAACTGTATATATAGCAGCATCATGTTGAACAGGGACAAGACTCACCAATCCTTCATCAGAGTGCCAGATAAAAGGAATATAAAATCTCCACCCTTCTTTTTTTTCTTGATATCCTTCTAATGTAATAGGATTTGATTTCCATACATTTCTTAATACCCAAATATTATTTTTAGGCACATTAAAAATAATAGGCCTTTTGCCGTTTGTCGTGCCGGTAGAGCTACCAAATACTCCAACTAACGATCCAACTAATAAGATGGCACCTATTCCTATGACAGTAATTGCTATTGCAACAAATATTCCTGTTATTCCTATAAATAATTTTTCACCCTCGCCCGCATTAGACCAACTAACTATAATAATAGTTATTATTACATAGGTGATTAGCGATGTTAAAATTACTCCTAATATAAATGGTCTTTTTTTCATCTTTTTCCTCTCTTTCTGCCATTCGGCAATATAAGTTTTTTATTAAATTGTCAAAGATCCAAAATACAGACCTTGTTAACTCCCCGCATCCCTGCCTTTTTATTAATCCTTTTTCTAAAAAAAGCAAGGAAGCAGAGAGTTAATAATGCTTTTTTAGCTTAATTTAACTAAAAAATTAGCAAACCAAACATGCATTATTAAAGATCCGCATCATATTACAGTAGCATAAAATAAAAAAACCGTCAAGCCCGAGACGATATTTTTAGCTAAAATTAGGTAACTACACGAATTATTTTTATGCAAAAATTAGAAAAAACTGCATGAATTGTTTTTAATATGAATAAATATTGTGAATTAAGAATTATGGGTTATTTTTAATTCTCACTTACTAATATTCCACTCTTTCAACCTCTCAATCACCTTGCGGCTATTCATTAAATTCTTAGTATATTCTTTATAAGCAGGCGATTTAATCTTTTCTTTTATATTATCTTTTTCATCTTTATATTGCTTTAATAATTTTTCCAGCTCTTGCTCTACTTCTTTGTCTTCAACCTTGATTTTTTCTGTATTAGCGATTTCACGGATCAGTAAAGAGGTTTTAACCCGCTTGACCGCGTCGGGCAGCATATCAAGCGTTAACTGGTCCCGGGTTTTTTTAAGATGATTTAAATAATCTTCAAACTTGCCGCCACGTTTTGTAATGCTTGCTTCCAGTTCAGCCATCATGGTTTGCGCTTCATTGTTAACTAAAATTTCCGGGATGTCGCTGAATTTGGTTTTAGCTATAATTTTATCAAGCATTTCCAGTTCGGCTTTTTGCTCCGCGCTTTGCTGTTTTTCAAAAAATAAACTTTTTTTAATATTTTCTTTAAATTGATCAACACTGTTTAAGCCAAGATTTTTAACAAATTCCTGATTAATTTCCGGCAATTCCCGCTGGTAGACTTCTTTGATTTTAACTTTAAACTCAACTAATTTGCCGGCTAAATTTTGCTGATGATGCTCCTTTGGATACGGCAGACTAAATTCGCGGACATCATTTTTTTTGGCCCCAATTAATTTTTTGCCAAAACCAGGCACAATATAACCCTTGCCAACTACAATGCCAGTGTTCTTGCCTTGTCCGCCTTCAACAGGCACTTTATCTAAAAACATTTCTATATCAACAATAACTTTATCGCCATTTTTTACTTCACGATTTGCGATTGTTTCTTTTACCCGCATTTCTTGCAATTGCTTAATCATTTTATCAACTTCTTCATCTTTAACTTCTGCTTTTTCCTGTTTCACTTTAACATTTTTATAATCTGCTAATATAACTTCTGGCAGTAATGCTGTAACAACTTTATATTCCATTGGATTATCCGGCGCTAATTTAGTAATATTTACCTGCGGCTGGCCGATTGGCTGGCCCACTACATGATCGCGGATAACCTGTTCCAGTGTTTTGTTAATAGCAATGCGGGCGGCTTCTTCTAAAATTGTCATTTCACTGATTTTTTGCTTTAAAACTTCATAAGGAATTTTGCCTGGCCGAAACCCCTTAATTTTAAGGTCGCGGGAAATTTTTTCCGCGCCGCTTTCAATATACGGTTTAAATTCTTCAACTGTTAATTCTATTGTTAATTCAATTTGTGATTTAGCTAAATCTTTTTTTTGTACATTCATAATTCTTTC
>DAOWHZ010000058.1 GCA_030641105.1 bacterium
AGTTTTATTGGCAAGAGGCTGAAGCCGGTGTTTTTAGTTAAACATACAAAATAATCATATAAATCTTATAAATCCCTGCTAATTTTTTGCAGGGATTTATAAGATTTATATGATTATTTTATATGTTTAACCAAAAACACCGGCTTCAGCCGCTTGCCAATAAAACTAACAAAATAAAAAATCACCAATGTAGCCAATAAATTCAAACTCAACTGGCTTAATTGAGCCAGCCAAAAATTTTTATTTAAAATCAAACCAACCTCCCCCCCGCCTATCAACTGCAATAAATATCCAGCGCCAGCCAACAATATCCCATAAACCGCAGTTGCCAAGCCAACCAAAGCAAAAAATGAATAAAGAGAACGATCAGTAAAAAAATTAGTTAGTAAAAAATTAGTTATAATAATTGTTAAACTTAAACAAACTAAATACACGCCAAAAGGCGCAAAGGAAAACATATCTAATAACAATCCAGCTCCAACAGCCCACCAAACAGCCAAATCCAAATTAATCAGGGCTAAAATAAAAATAAAAATCACTAAAATTAAATTTAGATTATTTAAACCGGCTGGCAAACCAGAGATGAAAGATAACTGAATGATTACTATTGATAATATTAAAATTATGTTTAGGATTATTTTGCTATACATAATGTAATAAGCACCAAATTTCAAATTTCAAATAACAAACAAATCACAATCACCAAAATCACAAATCCCAAACTGTTTGAAATTTTGAAAATTGAAAATTGAAATTTATTTGTTATTTGGAATTTGAAATTTGGGATTTATGAAAATTAAACTACGGTAACAGCACGGATACTATAATAAGCTCATCAAGGTCAACTAAAGGTTCTATGATCGCGCTCTGCCACAGTTCATTACTTTCCTTAATAATCTGTGTTACTTTACCAATGATCAGCCCCCGCGGAATGTTTTGCTCTAGGCCAGAAGTAATAACTGTATCACCAATTTTAATTTCCTCTGTCTGCGGTATAAATTCCATTCTCACAGTCAGGCCTAATTCACCCTGAACAATACCGCTGGTTTTATCTTGATTTTGCATTGTTGCCGCTAATTTACAAGCTTGATTAGTGATTAAATAAGCTTCTGCTAAATTATTTTTCACCGCAATAATTTTACCTACTATAATGCCTTGGCTGCTAACTATTGCCAGGCCGGGCAATAAGCCATCTTTTGCGCCTTTATCAATAATAACAGTATTGCCTTGCGCCATTAAACTATCTATGCTGCCTCGGGAAATAATATTACTTAAAACATAGCTTTGTTCATCTTTGGTTAAAAATTTTAAATGCTGGCGTAAAATTTGATTTTCCTGTTCCAGTATTTTAAATTTAGCATTTTCCACTGTTAATTGATTGGTTTGGCTTTCTAGTTGCTTTATGTGCGCGAGTAAATCTTTTTTACTGGTTTGTTCATTGTAAGTAGCGCGCACAGAAGAGCTAACTGAATAAAAACCGGAAAACATTGGATTTAGCATCCTAGCTACAAATGATTCAATCGGCGCCAGTATTTTAGTAATATGTAAAAAAATAAGCAGCGCGATAACTGCCATTAGTGTGATTAATTTTTTTGTACTTGGTTTTTGCATAGAGATAGAATTAAGAATTACTTTGAATTACAAAACACCATTTTTTTGTCATTCCGAGCCCGCAGGCGAGGAATCCCTTAACCATGAATAGCAAAAATCAATATCTCGGCAAGTTCAGGGCAAAGTTTAATGGATTTCTCTCTCCGCGGAGTTTATCCCGCACAATGATGCGGGGGCTTCGTTCAAAATGACAAAAAACGTATTTGTAATATTTGTGAATAGATTTGTTGATTTGTGGGCGATTTAAAATTCTCCTGTTTCCGGTAAAATCACTTTAGCCAATAAATCCAAATCAGCAAGCAACATGCCGGTTCCCCTGACCACACAGGTTAATGGATCATCAGCCACTCGCACAGGAATTTTAGTGGCTTGAGCAATTTCTTGATCCAGCCCGCGCAAAAGCGCTCCGCCTCCGGTTAAAACAATGCCATGCTCATAAATATCAGCTACTAGCTCTGGCGGCGTAGTTTCCAGGGTTATTTTAATGTTTTCAATAATTTGATTTATTGCTTTGGACATTGCCTCTCTGACTTGGCTGTCATTAATAATTACTTCTTTTGGCAAGCCATTGATTAAATCCCGTCCGCGCAAAGGCATTTCCATCGGCTCTTTAAGCGGCGCGGCTGAACCGATTTTTATTTTTACATTTTCAGCCACTTGCTCGCCTATTAAAATATTAAACTCCTCGCGCACATATTGAATAATATCATTATCCATGGCATTACCGGCCATTCTTAATGTTTTCCATGTTACTACGCCGCCCAAAGAAATAACAGCAATTTCGGTTGTGCCGCCGCCAATATCAACAATCATGGTTGCGGTTGCTTCAGTCACAGGCAAACGCGTGCCAATAGCCGCGGCCATTGATTCTTCAATCAAATATACTTCGCGCGCGCCGGCTGACTTAGCCGCGTCCTCAACCGCTTTTTTTTCCACTTCAGTAATGTCTAAAGGGATGCCAATTACCACGCGAGGCCGGGGTATTAAAGTAAAACTCTCGCTATGCACTTTATCAATAAAATATTTAAGCATTTTTTCCGTTACTTCAAAATCAGAAATCACGCCATCAACCAAGGGTTTAATTGCCTGAATGTGCCCGGGTGTTTTACCTGCCATTTTCTTGGCTTCATCTCCCACAGCCAAAATCTCATCAGTCCGCATATTAACCGCAACCACTGACGGCTCATTAATCACAATACCCTTGTCCTGGGTATGGACCAAGGTTGTGGAAGTGCCCAGGTCAATGCCCAGATCTTTGCTGAATTTTCCTAGGAATTTATTAAACACAAATTATATTGCTAAATTGCTAAATTGTTTAACAACTATAACCATTTAATAATTTAATAATTTATATATGACTTTCATTCATTTTGTTCCAATCCCATTCTCTGTCTTGGTTTATTTTTATCTTATTTAAAATTTCTTTTTGTAAATCTATTTTATATACTCCAGCAAGATGAAAAATTCTTATAATTGCGTCTGCTAATTCTTCAGCAAAGCCATCTCTGCCATCTATATTTTTATGCCCATAAGCCTCCATCGCCTCGCTAATTTCGCTATGAATTAACGCTATTTTTTCCAAAGTATTAATTTCTTCAGGCGTAACGCCAAAACCTTTCTCTTCCGCCTGCTTCATTATTAATTCCACAATTTGTTTTATTGATAATTTCTCCATAGAATATTTAGTAATAGAACAATATGATAACTTAATCATTTAACCAATCAACAACTTTGTTAATCTTTATTATTTCACACTTTTCACTATCCCGCTTTTTCACTTCAACACTGTCTTTTGCTAAAGTCTTCTCGCTAACTATTACTCTAAAAGGACAGCCAATCAAATCAGCATCAGCAAACTTTTCTCCGGCGCTCACATCTTCCCGGTCGTCATACAACACCTCAACCCCAACTTTTTGTAAATCTTGATATAATTTTTCAGCTCCACTTCTTACTTCTAACTTCTTACTTCTAACTTCTACCAAATGTACTTTAAACGGTGCCACAACTTCCGGCCAAACAATGCCGAATTTATCATGATACTTTTCCACAACAGTAGCCATTGTTCTGTCTATGCCAATACCATAACAGCCCATATAATAAAATTTTTCTTTACCGTTTTTATCAGTAAAAACAGCTTGCATTTTCTTGCTATAATGCAGGCCTAATTGAAAAATATTGCCAACTTCTATCCCCCTGCTTTCTTTCAACTTGCTTCCTTGTTCGCTAAACAATCCATCTTGCGCCATTGCAATATCGCCTTCAATATTTGGCTTATAATCCCGATCAATATTAATATTTAATAAATCCCTATACTTTTTATTTGCTCCTCCATAAGCATTTTTAATTGTTCGCAAAGAATCATCTGCCACAACTATTACTTTTTTGTTTATGTTTACCGGAGATAAAAATCCTGGCTCACTGCCTAACTCTCTAATTTCCTTATCAGTAGCATGCCTTAAATTATGAGCTTTAATTAAATTTTTTAATTTTGTTTCATTAACATTAAAATCTCCGCGAATAATGGCTAAAATAAACCTGCCTTTTTCATCAATAAACATTACATCTTTAATCTGCTGCCAAAGCGGCAACTTGTGCAGTTTAACGCCGTTTTCCATGGTATTGCTTCTCTTGGCGTCAACTTCTTTCAACTCCAATTCTTTTTCATCTAAATTCCTTTTTTCTTTCCTGAATTTTGCCACATCTTCATGCGCCGCGTACTTTCCATCCTCTGAAATCAAAAACCTGCTCTCGCCAACCTTGCTTTCTACTATAAACTCATGGCAATAATCTCCTCCTATATAGCCATTATCAGCTTCAACCACAACTGTTTCCAATCCAAGCCGTTTAAAAATTTTAATATAGGCATCCCGCATATTCTTATATTCTTTTTTAAAATCATCTTCATCCGCATGAAATGAATAAGCGTCCTTCATTAAAAATTCCCGCACGCGCAATAATCCGCCTCTAGCCCGCAATTCATCACGGAATTTTTGAGAAAACTGATAAACATTAAATGGCAAATCTTTATAGCTAATATTAAATTTCCTTACTAAATCAACAATCATTTCTTCAGCCGTGCCGCCCAAAGCAAATTCACTGCCTGAACGATCCTTTACTGTCATTAACTCAAAACCAACAGAATCGGTTCTGTTAGTTTCTTTCCATAATTCAATTGGATGAAGCACCGGAGTGATTATTTTTATTGCTCCTGCTTTATTCATTTCTTGTTCAATAACAGCAACTATTTTATCTCTTACTCTCATTCCTAATGGTAAAAAATAATAACGGCCAGCTACTGATTCCCTGATAAATCCTGCCTGATACAGCAATTTATGGCTAACTGCTTTTATATCACGGGATACTGTTTTTGTTGTTTTAGCAAAAAGTTGTGATTGAAGCATAAATTTATTTAAGATTTAAGATTTTTGATTTAAGATTTAAGTAAAATTTTGGATTGAGTTAAACTGAAAATCTGAAATCTTAAATCTTAAATCTGAAATTATTATCTCTTCTATCTTACCTTAATCAACCTTATTTGTCAAAAAAAGCAACCCTACAAGGATTGCGCTTCTCGCTTCTTACTCCCTTGCCCTCCATAGCTTTAGCGACGGAGGGTTACTTCTTACTTCCTAAACCTTTCCCAAACCACCAACAAAGGACTAGCTAAAAATATTGAGCTATAAGTCCCAATAAACACTCCGATTGACAAAGCCAAAACAAAATCGCGGATTGATGAACCGCCGAAAAAGAAAACAGCTAATAAAACCAATAAAGTTGTTATAGAAGTATTAATAGATCGCCTTAATGTTTGATTAACACTGATATTAACCGTACCCTCAAAATCCTCATCGCTGCGAGGCAAATTTTCTCTAACCCGATCAAAAACTACAATAGTGTCATTAACACTATATCCCAAAACAGTTAAAATCGCGGCCACAAAAGCAGTATTAATTTCAATGCCGGCAAATTTGCC
>DAOWHZ010000043.1 GCA_030641105.1 bacterium
AAAGCTATTGTTTTTTCACTCATTTTTATTACATTTTCAGGATGAGCATCGCCATGAATAAGCCAGCGCTTTTTAACGGATGATAAAAAATTTTCTTCATTTGTGATAAAAATCTTATACGCCTGTTTATAAATCGCGCTGTACTGCGGATAATCATCTCTAATTCTTTCTAATATATGGTCTGCTCCGGGAATAACCGTTTTTATCCTGCTGTTTTCTTGATTAAAATTGTAGGCGTTTTGGGTCGGCAAATTATGCAGTTTGGCAAACCATTGCGCGGCCAAAACAACAATGCGCTCAATTTCCGGCAAATCATTATTTCTAATATAATGATATAAATTAACGCCTTCCGCGCCTCTGTAAAAAACGATGTTAAACTTTTTTGAAAAAAACAATGGGCGGGGAATAGTTAAATTGCCTTTAGCAAAACCGCTATTCCATAAATATTTTAAAGCGTCATAAGCATTTTTACGCGGCTCATCACTGTGCGCAGAGCAAAAAATAGGCAGATTAACTTCCTTGCCGCCGTTCGCAATAAAAGTTGTCTTGAATTCAATAACAACATGATAGGTGGATTCCCAGATATATTTTTTATGCGGCTGAATTTTTATTTTTTTAATAGAAGCAAAATCAGGATAGCAAGGCAACACTTGTTCCTTAAATAATCCCATCACAAATTGTTCGTCAAAAAGTTGGTTGATGATATTCATGTGTATTTATAATGCGAACCTACAAATTATGCGAATTCTACGAACTCGCAAATTAATAATTTGTAAAATTCGCAAGTTTGTAGATTTGCATACAATTTGTAGGTTCGCATTATGTCATTTCTTCCAATAATAAGCCCAGTGTTTTTTCCAAACTGTTCTTTTTATTGAAATATATAATTTTTCTCCTTTAATTTTAATGTTTCTGGTATCTTCGCTGTCAAGCGCTCGGATGGAGCGGATCAGCTCGTTGGTTCCGCGTTCAATCAAATCCGGATTCCAGGAAATAGGGCTTAACAGCCAAAGATCCTTGGCGCTTGCCCACCAAAAAGTACAGCTTGCCAGGCCCCTTACCAAATGCCAGCGCGTCCAATAATAATTTTTATCATTTTTATTGTTCTCCATGGCTTTATACGCCAATTTAGCCAATTGCCATAATTTTTTTTGCACAACATTTCCTTTTTCATTCCAAAAATTGAATGGCTCTTTTTTCTTATATTCATTTTCACTGGTAACCCAGCTGTGCGGCTGTGGTTTTATGTTAACAATTTTTTTCTTGCTCTGTTGAATAAATTCAGAAATGGTTAGTGTCCGCAAATCAGGACGCTTAAGCAGATTTTCAAAAATAGCAGTATGGTCAATGTACCTTAGCCCATAAAGTTCTCCGTCAGTAACCGTTGTAATAATCCGATTATTTTCAATAGGCGCATGGCTCTTTTCAATATTGTTTAAAATTTTAGTGATGGTTTTTGGAACATAGCTATTTGATATTTTTCTGGAGCGAATTATAACTTTAAGTCCGCTGTTTTTGTCATAATAAACTTGGTTAAAATCATGGTTTCTTATCTTGCCGCCAACCGCCATTTCATCTAAAATTATCCATTTATAGCCCATGCTTTCTATTATCTGCGCTGTTTTCGGACTATAGGCCATTTCTGGAAAGAAAAAACCCTTTGGCTTAAAATTTTTGCCAAAATGCTTTTGCAGAATTTCTTCGTTTTCTTTGATTTGGCGCTTAACCTCTTCTTCTGGAATTAATGGAATAATAGGGTGGTAGCAGGCAGTGCCGGTCAATTCAATTTTTCTTTTCTTAATTAATTTGCCTATTCTTTCAATTAAATCATAATAGCCTAATTCTTCCCAGCGCAAAAATAAGCATCCAGTTATATTTAAAGTAAATTTAATATTCGGATGCTCTTCTATTGCGCGTATTATTCTATAGTAGCTTTGTTCTGTCGCTTCTTTTATCACATGCGCGTCAGTATTCGCCGGCTGATAAAGATGTAAAAAATTTATCCAAGTTAATTTCATATAAGCATTTTAATATTTAAACACATAAACAATTTGGCGGTCAGCTTGTTTAAATGTTTTAATGCTAACCTATTTAAATGTTTACTTTTTAGCATTTTTGTCTTTATTGCTTTTAATCGCTTTCATATAAAGAGATATGTATTTTTTGGCCGGAATTTCCCAAGAATTGGATTCGCGCATTGCCCGAACCATAATATCTCTCCAAGCATTCTTGTATTTTTTTGTCTCCAAAGCCCTTATAATAGCGCCGTACAAAGCAAAGGGGTCAAATTTATCAAATGAAAATCCGGTGCCTTTTTTGTTAACAGGATCAAAATTTTCAACAGTATCATAAAGCCCTCCGACTTTTCTGACTATTGGCACGCAGCCATAACGCATAGCAATCAACTGGTTAATTCCGCACGGTTCATGATGAGAAGGCAGTAAGAAAAAATCAGAGCCGGCATAAACCAGAGTTTCATGTTTTTGATTTTTGGAAAAAGGCAGCCAAACTATCTTTCGCGGATATTTTTTTTGATATTTTTTAAGCTGGCATATATACTCTTTGTCTCCGTCGCCCATTATAATTATCTGCAGATCCATTCTTAAAAGATGGTCTAAAATCTGGAATATTAATTCAAACCCTTTTTGAAAAGTAACTCTGGAAGTGGCACAAAGCAAAGGTATTTCTTTTTTAACTGCCAACCCGAATTTTTTTTGCAAATATTCTTTATTTAATTTTTTTCTATGAATTTTTTTATAATTATAATTCTTAAATAATCCTGGGTCATTTTGAGGATTATGCGCCTTATAGTCAATTCCGTTCACTATGCCGAAAAGCCGGTCTTCGCGATTTTTTAAAATGCGATGCAAATCCTGCCCGAATTTCTTTGTCATAATTTCCTCGCGGTACTGCTCGCTTACAGTGCTTATCATATCCGCTGACAAAATAGCCCTTTTGGCAAAATTAATATATTCAATATCAGGATTGGAAATATGCGGAATCCTTTTACGGCCGTAATCCTTCTCGTCCAATGGCACCTCCCACCAATTTTTGCCCATCTGAAAAACCAAATTATGAATAGTAAAAATAGTCTTGGCTTTGCGCAAGGTCTTGGAATAACGAAAATCAGTCTTTAAATAAAAAGGTATCAAGCCGGTCTGCCTGTCATGGCAATGGACAATGTCAGCTTCGTATTTAAGAAGGGAAATTAATTTTAAAGCTGCAACATCAAAAATTAAAAAGCGCACGTTTTCATGGGTTGAACCGTAAAGAGTTTTGCGTTGAGAAAAATATTTTTTATTTTCAATAAAGTAAATCGGCAGGCCTTCCATCAAATATCCTTTCCAATAGTTTATTCTAATAGCTTCTTTGGAATTAAGATAGACTTCAATATCTTTATAAATTAATTTTAAATTATGTTTTTTCGTGTTAATCACTTGCCCATAAAGCGGAGTTATAACAATTACTTCATGCCCTAATCTTTTTAATGCTTTAGGCAAACTGCGGGCAACATCAGCCAAACCCCCTGTTTTTGAATAAGGGGCGACTTCAGAGGAGATATGAACAATTTTGAGGTTTTTAGGCATAGGTATAATTCTAATCTACAAATTAATATTCAAATGCTTCAAATGCATTCAAATAAAATATTTGAGGCATTTGAATATTAATTTGAGGCATTTGAATTATATTTTAACACTATTAACCGCACATATCGCAATTGCCAAAGCATCTGCCGCATCATCCGGTTTTGGCAATTCTTTTAAATTAAGAATCAGTTTTACCATTTTCTGAACTTGCGATTTAGAGGCTTGCCCGTAAGCGGCAACCGCTTGCTTGACCTGCAATGGCGTGAATTCAACGATTGGAATTTTATTTTGTTTAGCGGTAAAAATTATTACTCCTCTTGCCTGGCCAACAACTAAAGCGGTTTTGACATTTTTGCAAAAAAATAACTGTTCAACAGCCATTAAATTTGGTTTGTATTTTTTTATTATTCTACCTAATTCTTTATTAATTATTTCCAATCTACTTGCCATTTCTGTTTTAGCTTTTGTTTTTATTGAGCCGTAACAAAGGCAGGATAGATCGCCTGATTTGCCGTTTTGAATTATGCCGTAGCCAGTATCAGCGATTCCTGGGTCTATTCCCAGGATAATTATTTCT
>DAOWHZ010000099.1 GCA_030641105.1 bacterium
TAAAGCAAACTTTTTACCTGCTTTGGAGGCAATACTGTCTTTAATCAAAGCAAAATTAAGGAAGGATTCGTTCATGCGAAGCACACCAATAGTGGAAAAATTATTCTGCCAATAGCCGCCAAAACGTTGTTTTACTCCGCTTAAATAATGTTTAGCGTAAGGATAAAGTCCGTTATCAGTTAAATCTTCTAAAGCGGTTCTTTTTATTTCTAAACTTTCCCGAGCAACCTGCATTAAGCTAGCTAAATTATCAAAAAATTCTTCGCGTGTCTTAGATAAATAACCAACTCTAGGTAAATTTAAGGTTACTACGCCAATTGAACCTGTTAAAGGATTGGCGGCAAACAATCCACCGCCGCGTCTTTTTAACTCTCTATTATCCAAACGCAAACGGCAACACATACTTCTAGCATCGTCCGGTTTCATGTCGCTATTAATAAAATTGGAAAAATAAGGAATGCCGTACTTGGCTGTCATTTCAAAAACTTTTTCTGCGACTGGCGAATTCCAGTCAAAATCTTCGGTAATATTATAGGTTGGAATAGGAAAAGTAAACACTCTTCCTTTGGCATCGCCTTCCATCATTAATTCAGCAAATGCCAAATTAAACATATCCATTTCCTCTTGAAAGTCTTTATATTTTTCCTTTTGCACCTCTCCGCCAATTATTACATTTTCCTCGCCTACTGCCTTGCTGGGCGTTAAATCCATGGTCAAATTTGTAAAAGGACATTGAAATCCTACTCGGGTCGGCACATTAATATTAAATAAAAATTCCTGCAAAGACTGTTTTACTTCTTTGTAATTCAAATTGTCATGCCTGATAAAGGGAGCCAAATAAGTGTCAAAGTTGGAAAAGGCCTCGGCGCCAGCCACTTCGCCCTGCAAAGTATAGAAAAAATTAATAATTTGGCCCAGTGCTGTACGCAAATGCTTAGCCGGTTTGGATTCAATTTTGCCCGCCACGCCGCCAAAACCCTGAAGTAATAAATCTTTTAAATCCCAGCCCGCGCAATATGGGGCTAACAGCTGCAAGTCATGAATATGCAAATCCCCGTTTTTGTGAGCTTCTCTAATGTTGGAAGTATAAACTTTATTAAGCCAGTAGTTAGAAGAAATAGCTGAAGCAATATGATTATTCAGGCCTTGCAGGCTATAACTCATATTAGAATTTTCTTTAATCCGCCAGTCAGATTTCTGCAAATATCCCTGCATTAAATCATTAGAATTAATCATTAAGCTCATCTCGCGCAATCTGGTTCGCTGATCGCGGTACAAAATATAAGATTTAGCTATTTTAATCTGCCGGTTTTTAATTAAAATTTCTTCTACAATATCTTGTATCTCTTCTACTGCCGGGATGCTGCGGCTATGAAATTTTTCATTTAGTATTTTAACAACCTGGCTGCTAAGTTTTTCCGCTAACTTTTTATCCGGCTTGCCAACAGCTTCAGTTGCCTTAAAAATAGCACTGGTAATTTTATCTTGGGTAAAATCAACAATTTCACCAGATCGTTTTCTAATTTGAGTTATAGTATTATTTTGCATGGGAATTATAAATTACTTTGAATTACGAAACAGTCCTTGATTTTGTCATTTCGAACGGAGCGGAGCGGAGAGAGAAATCCCTTAAACTTGGTTTTTGAGTTATTCATGGTTAAGGGATTCCTCGCCTGCGGGCTCGGAATGACAAAAAGATGGCATTTCGTAATTCAAAGAAATTATTATTTGAAATTAATTTCTATCAATTTCCTATCCTTATTTACTTCTTTCTACTTTTTTTTACTGCTTTTCACCTTTTTCTTACCGCTTCTCTTGCTCCGCAACAGCTTATTCAGCTCCCGCCTAAATGTTTGCGCGTCTTTAAATGACTGGTAAACACTGGCAAAGCGGATATAGGCCACTTGATCAACTCGTTTAAGATATTTCATCACTAGTTGGCCGACTTGAGAAGAGGTTATTTCGCTTTGGCGCGTGGCCTGCAGGTCGCGTTCAATTGAATTAATTAATTTTTTAAATTTATCCTCAGTAATCGGCCGTTTTTCTAATGCTTTGCGCAAGCCCTTAATTAATTTATCCCTGGAATATGTTTCTTTGTGGCCGTCCCGCTTAACAATAGTAAGATCTAAAATTTCTATTTCCTCATAAGTTGAAAAACGAAAACCGCATTTAAGGCATTCTCTGCGCCTGCGAATTGAAAGCCCGTCACTGGCCACGCGTGAATCAACAACTTTAGTATCTTGATAATAGCAAACTGGACACTTCATAAAAGTATAATGCGAACCTACGAATTACGCGAATTCTACGAACTCGCGAATTAATAATTCGTAGCATTCGCGAGTTTGTAGATTCGCATACAATTTGTAGGTTCGCATTATAATTCAAACAAAAAAAACACCTGTAAAAGTATAAATTCATTTATGTTATAGGTGCTTTTATCTATCTTCTTGCCAAATTTACCATATCTTGTATTATCTATTTACATTATACCACAACATATAGTATTGTCAAGAATAATAGATTTGGCTAATTTTAGAATATTATTAAGACAATTTTATTAAATCCTCTTGCCATGGACTTTAAAAAATCAAAAAGGGCTGTGGATAAACATTTTTCTGTGGACAACTCCGTGCTTTTCATATTTAATATAACATAAATAAAAAATATATAAAATACGAGTTTAATACGCAAATAAAAAAGCCCTGAATCGTAATATCTACAAAATAAAATTCCCTTGTTTACAGTAAACAAGGGAATTAAAGCAAAGAGGAAAAATAAAATCCAATTTTATTACGCCTAACTATCCGAATATCTGAAGTCCTAAAGCCCGAAGGGCAAAGGATTTGAGTAAGCTCTTTCGGAAAAGAGCGAACCAGATATTCGGTGTTATCCGGACAGTATTGCTTTTTTGGCATTGGTCGCTATTATCTTCTTTTTGTCCTCCTTGTTGGTGGCGAACCAAGCCACAGAAAGCGTCCTGAACCGTGTCTCACGAATGCCATGCCAAGAATTGCTAATGCATAATTTGCACGCGATATTATGTATTCCTGCATTTTTCGATCTTCTTTACTGTCTATAGGTTTTCTTTTTTTGGCGATTTTCATAGCTACTCACCTCCCTTTTATTTTGACGCTTTCTAAAAAAGTATTTTGTTAAAGAGCAATGTTTCAGATCAACAAGTTATATACGAACTTATTAAAAATTTATCTAACTTTATTAAATTGTTTTATAAAAATATGCAATCAAAATAATTTTCAATCGCATATTATATCAAATTTCCAAATTACAAATTTCCGCTCTATTTATAGTCCGTATCCCTTCGCTAAAGCTACGGAATACAAGTAATAATATTTCCAACAACAACAAAATAAATTTATAGTCCGAAGCTTTAGCGTAGGACTACATCATCTTCTTCCTAATAAACGCCGGGATGCCTAATTCCTCATCCTCTTCTTCAGCCCCTTCTTCGCCTTTTTCCCTGGCTGGTTCGGCTTGAGCCGCTTTTAAACTGGAAATTTTACTTTTCTTTTCTTTTTTCTTTTCCTGCGTTACTGAAGAAGCATCTTCTTCCTTGGAAATAAAAGAACTGGGCTTATAAGGCCTTTCTCCGCTTACTGATTCGCTAACACCTATTTGCCTGCCGTCAAAACCGGTTGCTACAACTGTAATTTTAATTTCGTCTTTAAATTTTTCATCTATAACCGCGCCAAAAATAATTTTAGCGTCTTCATCAGCCGAAGAAGTTATAACCTTGGCTGCTTCATTAACTTCATGCATGGCTAAATTAGAGCCGCCAACAATGGTAAATAAAATTCCCCTGGCTCCTTCAATTGACATTTCCAGCAGTGGTGAGTTAATAGCTGCTTTAGCCGCTTCAATAGCTTTATTCTCTCCGCTGGCCTGGCCAATACCCATTAAAGCGCTTCCGGCATTAGCCATCACGGCTTTAACATCTGCGAAATCCACATTAATCAAACCTGGTGTGGTAATTAATTCGGAAATGCCTTGCACGCCCTGGCGCAAAATTTCATCAACTACCATAAAAGCGTCTAAAAGCGAGGTTTTTTTATCAATGACTTGCAGTAATTTATCATTAGGAATAGTAATAATAGTATCAACTTTATCAGCTAATTCAGAAACGCCGCGTTCAGCAATATTTTTTCTTTGCACTCCTTCAAAAGCAAATGGCTTAGTTACCACTGCCACAGTTAAAGCGCCGAGGTCGCGGGCTAATTCAGCAATTACGGGAGAAGCTCCTGTGCCCGTGCCGCCGCCCAAGCCGCAAGTAACAAAAACCATATCAGCATCTTTCAGCATCTCCCTGATTTCATTTTGCGCTTCTTCAGCCGACTGCTTGCCCAACTCAGGATTCATGCCAGCGCCTAATCCGCGAGTTATGGTTTTACCAATATGCAACTTTTTTGTCGCTTTATTATAATGCAGGGCTTGAACATCAGTATTAATAGCAATAAACTCAACCCCTTTAATACCACATTCAATCATGCGATTAATACCGCTGCCACCTGAACCTCCTACGCCAATTACTTTTATTTTAGCAAAAGTTTCAATTGCTGGTTTTACTTCAGCCATATTTGTAATTAGAAATTGGAAATTAGAAATTTGGGAACTATTTATAAAAAACCAAATTTCAAGTTTCAGATTTCAAGTTTCATTGTTAAAAAATATTTAAGTAACAAATAATCAATTATTTGATTTTACAGCTATTATTCTTATAATTCTATTGTATATCATTATTTAAAAATCCGCAAGACCCTGTCAAATTATTAAATTTAAGGTGTATAAATTTTTTATACACTCCTACAAATCAACAAATCAACTACAAATTTACAAATAGAGCTCCTTTGTCATCTCGAGGAGCGTAGCGACGAGAGATCTGTGACTGTGGTTTATTGCCCTTATCACGATTGTAGATCTCTCACTCCGCTATCGCTCCGTTCGAGATGACAAATATCGGATTTGTAGATTTGTGGGGATTAACATTAAGCTACGGAATCAAAGATGAAAACCACTTCTTTATCTTTTCTACAGTTTTGTCCACAGCCGCTCCGCCAGGCCAATGTAAACTTAAACCACTTTTAGTTTTAGTCAGCTGATTGCCCCAGACAACTAAACCTAAAGCGGTTAAAAAAGTAGTGTCATTAACTTTATCAATTGTTATGTCAAGATTTTTATTACTGGCTAGACAAGCTGGCAAACGCAGCTCTTTCTTGGCCAGCTCAACAATATCAGCTATCTTACTGCCGCCGCCAATTAAAAAAACACCTGCCGGCAACATGCCGGAGCGATCAATCTTTTTGAATTCTTCATCAACTTTGGCAAAAATTTCCTCTACTCGCGCCTCAATAATTTCTGCAATATATTTCCTGGATATTATCATACTTTCTTCAGCCACACCTTCTTCGCTTGCCAAATCACTTATATCAACTTCATCTTTTTTACTAAATTGGCCGGCTTTAGCGCTGCCATGCTCTATTTTAATCCGTTCAGCTAAATTAATCGGGCAGCGCAAGCCAATAGCCACATCAGCGGTAATATGTTCGGAACCAATCGGCAAAACCGCTGTATGCAATAATTCTCCTTCTTCAAAAATAGCTAAGCTGGTTGTTGCCGAACCAATATTAATTAAAGCCGCGCCTAATTCTTTTTGCTTAGCGCCAATTACAGCTTCTGCCGCCGCTAAAGGAGAAAGGACCAAATCCTCAATATCCAAGCCAACGCGATAAATTGCTTTGGTTAAATTTTTAATTTGGCTGGATAATCCCTGAATAATTAAAGTTTCCACTTCTAACCTGACTCCGGTCATGCCTAATGGATCCTTAATATCCTCTTGATTATCTACACTAAATTTAACCGGGATTACATGCAGAATTTCATAATTAGGCGGCACAGATAAAGCTTGAGCCGCCTCAATGGCTCTGCTAATATCGTCTTCGCTAATTTCACCGTCGCTTTTCCCCACAGCCACTACGCCCCGGCTTCTTTCACATTTAATGCTTGGGCCGTTAATGCCCACCCAGACACTGCTGATCGGTACGCCTACGATTCTTTCCGCCTTTTCCAAGCAGGACGAAATAGCAGAAGTTGTATCTTCAATACTATTAACCACCCCGCGATTAATGCCTTGGGCCGGCGCTTCTACAGCGCCGATTATTTGTAATCGTTCACTGTTTTCGCTGGCAATACACTGGCCTACTACTAATCTAATAGCAGTTGAACCAATGTCCAGACCGGCAATTATATTGTCTTTCATAAACAAATATTTATTATATAAATTAAGGTTAACTCCCACAAATCAACAAATATTATTTTTTTGTCATCCCGAACCAGCTTTAGCTGGTGAGGGATCTGCGGCCATGATTAATCGTTCTTGTCATGGTCATAGATCCCTCACTTGCAAGCAAGTTCGGGATGACAAAACAATATTGTATTTGTAAATTTGTAGTGGATTTGTTGATTTGTGGGAGCTAATTAAAAACTACCAAACAATCTCATAATATAAGGATAAAAAATAATTATACCAACAATCACAGCGGTCAAAGAAGCCAACATTACCGCCGCTGCCATAATATCTTTAATTTCCTTAACATAACTGTTAATTCTCGGTTTTAAAACATCAGTGACCCGCTCCACTGCGCTATTAATAATTTCAGCTAAAATAACTAAACTAATAACTAAAATCAGCAAACACCATTCAAGGCGATTCACTTGAAAAAACCAAGCTAAGAGCATTATTATTAATGCCGCTATGCTTTGAATTTGTAAATTCTGCTCTTCTTTGAATGTTTTAAATAAACCGCGAAAAGCATATATGAAACTTTTAAATAATCGTCTAATCTTTATCATATAAATGCAAAATGAATAATAATAAAATTTCTAATTATTCTAATTTCTAATTGACCTAATTTCTAATCAAATCACAATTCCTAAATTCCAAATCCTAAAAAGAATAAAAAATTAGACATTAGATATTGGGTATTGGGGCTTGATTAGAATAATTAGAAATTAGAATAATTAGAAATTTTATTATTATTCATTTTTAATTTCTCTATAAATTCTCTCCCCAACCTCTCCATCTCCCTCCTGCTCTTCTCTGTTTTATCATCATATCCTAATAAATGCAACAGCCCATGAACTAAAATAAAAATTAACTCCTGTCTTACACTATTGTTAAATCTCTTAGCTTGTCTTTTTACTTGAGTATAATCAATAATCACTTCGCCCAAGAAATTACTTTGTTCATTATCAAGACTTGTCCCGACCGTAGCATCGGGGAAAGCCAAAACATCTGTTATTTTATTAATGCCGCGATATGTTTTGTTTAATTTGCGAATTGTTTTATCACCAACAAAAGCGATTGATACCTCGCAATTCTGTTTTTTATAATATTTTAAAAAATTCTCCACTACTTTTTGAACTAACACTAAATCAATTTTGCTTCTGGTTTTATTATTAATTTCAATCATGGATTTTAGTTAATTAGTTGCATAGTTTTTAATCCTAAATATTCTAAACTGTTTAACCGATTAACCGATTAACTAATTCCCAATTTCCAGTGATTTTATCATCATCTCAAAAATATTTATATAATCCAACACATTGTCCTGGCCCGGGATATAAGTAATGGTAATAATATTATTATATTGCTTGTCAGTTAAATAAATAATTAAGCCGTCTTCGCTTTTAATGCCCTGCCAATTATCAGTTATAATTAATTTAGCGCTATCAATCGTAGCTATGTCAAATTGTTTTTTATACCAATTGCCAATTGGTTCCCTGTCCTGATTGTCCTGGCCAATCACCTGAATAAACTGATTATCACTTGATCTAAACATAACTGAATCATCTCCGCCAATAGCGCTAAAAGACCAATCAGCCGGATAAAGCAAATTATAATTAAAACTATTGTTTAAATATTTGCTAATATTTGGATTATTAATCAGCTTATTTGCTCCAGCTGGATTATATAAATTCATTACTTCAGATAAATCATTATAGCCATCGCCATCACTATCCATATTGCCTGCATCACAACCTAATAATATTTCTTCTTTGTCAGCCAAGCCGTCATTATCACTGTCCGTCGCCATTACAAAATCAGCAGTTGATGCGGCGCCAGAAGAATCATCCGCTTTTGTCATTTCCGGCCAAATTTCACTTTCTAATTTCCATTCATTTATTTCCAGCGCCATTGTTATGGTTGCTTTTTCTTCAAGCCCTTTTATTGTTATATATAATGTTGCTATATTATCTTTTACTCTTTCGTCAATATCTTTTATTTCTGCTAAATTCGGCGCGAACTGTGTTAGCGCGGCAACAAAATCCGCTTTAGCAGAACCTGATAAACTGTTATATTTCCGCTTTTGTTTTGTTAATTCTAATAATTTTTTTTCACTGCCATACTTTCTGATCACTTGTTCATAATCATTAAAGGTATTTATTTTATCAAATTCAGCTCTCATGTCCATATAAGCCGCTTTAGCTGATTTTATTGATGTTGCCTTAATTTCAGGTTTTACTGGTTTTGGCTCTGCTGGCTGGGTAGGTTGGCTGGTTTTTTCAGTTTCAACTTTTGCTGGAGTTGAGCTATCTTCAGGTATTTGACTGGACTCCCTTGGTTGTATTACAAATAAATAATAATACAATCCTCCGATAATGACCATTAAAAATATTATTCCTCCAATTATAATAAACAGGCCGGTCTTTTTGGTTTTACTGGCTTTAACATAAGAAGAGCGAAATCGCTCCGGCATGGTATGCACAACAATATCCTTATTAATTTTCACTTCCTCTTCCGCAAGTTGTTGTTCTGCGGATTGAGCAGTAATTTCCTGTTCATCTTTTACTTCTATTTCATCTTTATTTTTCTTTTTTAGAATATTAAACATAAATATAATGCAAAATGAAAAATTAAAAATGTCCCGAAGAGATGCCGAAACATCTTTCGGGATGTCTTCGGCAAATAATGAAATGTAAAATACAAAATTTTTAATTAACATTATTCATTTTGCATTTTGCATTTTTAATTTTTCTCGTAACTCTAAATTTATTTAATTTCGTAGAACCTCCCTGTTCCCTTGGGATTATAACCATCCTTTACTTCATCGCCATCTAAAAATCCATCGCCATCAGTATCAGGATTTAATGGATCTGTTTGATAAACCTTAACTTCTTCCCGGTCAAACAAACCATCGCCATCACTATCAACAGAATTAAGGTTAGTGCCTAATTGTTTTTCTTCTTCATCAGTTAATCCGTCCTGATCACTGTCTTTTGGCTGTGCAAAAGTTGGCGCGGTTTCTTGCTTTTCATCTTGTGATTTTAGTTGTTCCGGGGTTACTATCTTACTATTATCTGCTGGCTCTTCAACTGTATTGCTAATTTCTTCGCCAACCAGACCAGCTGACTTAAAATACTTACCATAAGCCCAGTAGCCGGTATAACCAACCAAAGCTATTACCAAAATAATCACGGCGATTGCGATATACTTTTTTGCTTCACCAATGTTTATAGGCGCTGTTTTGCTTTCTTTGCCTCCCGCAGAAGAATCAATGGATTTTTTTGCTTTGGGCTGAAACACTTCTGGCCTCGTTAAATGTTTACTATCTAACGGAGCTGGCTTGGCTAGCTGGTTAGTATCAGCAAAAATGTCTTCTGCTTTCTTGTCCTGACCGCCAGTGGATGCAGCCCCTACGCTTGGTGGAACAGGGGCTTGCTTTGGTTGAACCGGAGATGGACCAGCTGGAACAGTATTATTTTCTTTTTTATTTTTTACATCATCAAACATAAAATTATTAAATAATGCGAATGCCGCAAATATGCGAATGCAAATTATTCGCATAATTCGTATTCGCAGTATTCGCATTATATTTATATGCGAATAATATTAAATTCTTTTAACGATAAACTATGGAAATGTTTTAGCATGAGCTTCGTTTGTTTCTTCACTTTCCTCTCCATTAATATTTTCTGATTTAACTATAAAATAATAATCTTGATCATTATTTAAGCCAGTAGCTTGATATGATGCGCCAAAACCTCCTAAGCTGTTTGAATTAGGATAAGGGCCGCCTGATATTGTGCTCCAATATATATTAACATCATTAACCCCGGCCGAATCCAAACTCCAGCTTAAATCAATTACTGTATTATCAGTACTGCTGGCAGTCGCAATTAAATTATTTGGCGCTGCAAAAGGCGTGCTATCTTCTTCAATAGAATATCCGCTTTCATTATCATAATCATCATAAGCGGTAACAGCAAAATAGTACTCCTGCCCGTTAGTTAAACCGCTAACAATAGCCCCGCTAACATCACCAACATCTTCTGAGCCGCCATAACCAACTACTACGCGAGGTTGTGTGCCATAATAAACTTTATAACCAACAGTATCATCAGTATTAGCATCCCAGCTTAATTCAACTTGGCTATCACCGGCAACAGCAGCTAATCCGGTCGGCGGGACTGGCGCGACTTTATCTTCTACCAAAACTTCAACATCATCTCCAACATATTCACTTTCGGCCCCAGTGTCATCATAAGAAGTTAAATTAAAATAATAAGTTGTATCATTTGTTAAACCAGTAACTGTATAATTATTTTGCGCTCCATTATCTATATCTATAAATATGTCATAATTACCAGCGCTTGTTCCATGATAAATTTTATAACCATCAGCGCCTGCAACTATGTTCCAGCTTACATTTACACTGCCGCCCGCCATCGCGGTATTATCATTAACCACATTAAAACCAGTAGGAATATCTGGGATGCCTTCACGCAAATAATAAAAATCTTTTAAAATATTTTGCGCAGTAGAAGATCCTCTAATAACCGTGTCTCCGACTCCGCTTAAAATCGCTGGAAAATCATCAGCCGTACCCGCTCCACCGTCATCACGGCAATAATATATATCATACTTAGTATCAAAACAACCGGCGTCAGATATTGAACAATTAGTAACACTATCTATCCATGGCTCCCAAATGCCAGAAGCAGGAATGGGCGGCCAAGGGTTCTCGCACAAAAATACATAAACCTGGGCTTTGCCTTCTTTGCTTTGTCCGACAGTATTATTTATCTCATCTTCAGTTATAGTGGCTTTTGTCCTAATATAAGTTTTACCGTCTTTTACATTTTGCGAAGTAACAGTTTGCAAAGGATTATCAGAATCTGTCACGATAGCTACCCCTGTATTATCAGAACTCCA
>DAOWHZ010000092.1 GCA_030641105.1 bacterium
ATTTCCTTCTCCACATCCTTAATGCTCTGCTCTCCATTTATTTTAATTAATTCGCCGCGCTGTTGAAAATAATCAAGCAAAGGCTCGGTCTGCTTATGGTACAATTTCAGCCGATCAGCAATTATGTCCGGCTTATCATCGCCTCTAACGGATAATTTCTTTCCGCACAAATCGCATATTCCGCGCTTCTTTGGTGGATTATATTTAATATGATAAGCCGCGCCGCAATCACAAACTCGCCTGCCGCCCAAACGTTGTTTAACTTCTTGGTTGCTGACATTAACTAAAATAGCCGAAACGCGCAGGCCATTGCCCTGATTCTTGCGAAGTAAAGCATTTGAGTATTTATTATGAGTGATCTTATTAAATTTCTTAATTAAAAAATTCAGCTGCTTTTTTCTTCTTGGACAGCCGTCAAAAATAGCTCCTTTCTTAGCGTCGCGCCTTCCTAACCGCTGATCAATTAATTTTTCTATTATGATTTCACTAACCATTTTGCCTGAATTTACCGCTAATTTTACTTTTTTTCCTATTTCAGTCTTTAATTCCATTTCATGCCTTAATAATTCTCCAGGACAAATTACTGGAAGCTTTATTTTCTCTGCCAGCATGTCAGCCTGAGTGCCTTTACCAGAGCCAGGCGGACCGAAAAAAATTAAAAAAATCTTGGACATAAAAATTATTATTATAAAATTATTAATTCAGAACAAAAATCCCAAATCCCAAGCACCAAATTACAAACAAATAACAATAACCAAAATTCCAAATCTCAAACTTTTGGAATTTTGGAAATTGAGATTTGAAATTTATTTGTAATTTGGAATTTGTAATTTGGAATTTTTGTTTCACTTTTCGCTAACTTATCCTCTATAAATCAAAAAGGTTAAATAACAAATGTATAAAAATAATAAAGTTATCCCTTCCCATTTGCCTAATATATTTTTTTTGCCAATATAAATTAAAAATAACAACAAAATTGTAATGCCAATCAAAATTAGTAAATCAATATTCAAAACTGAATTGAATCCAATATCACTAATAACAGCGCTTAAACCCAAAACCCAAAGCAAATTAAAAATATTTGAGCCAATCACATTGCCTATGGCAATATCAGTTCTGCCTTTATAAGCTGCTGTGGCAGAAGCAGCCAATTCAGGCAAAGATGTGCCAATTGCCACAATAGTTAAGCCAACAAAGGCCTCGCTTAAACTAAAATAACTCGCTATTACTATAGCTCCGTTAACAATCCACTTGCCTCCAATAGCTAATCCTGCTAAACCAACTATGATCATTAAAGCAGCGGCCGAATTACTATATTCTTTTGGCTCTTCGTATTTTAATTCTCCTACTGTTTTTTGGAAAATATTTTCTTTAGTTTTAGTAATGCCAAAAGTATAATAAATAAAAATACTAAAAAATAATATTAAAATTAAACCGTCAATCCTTGTTAAGCCGCTATAAATTGATCCATTTGGCCCATCAATTAAAAAATCATTAACTAAAATCCCCACAGCTAAAATTGCTAACAAAGAAAAAGGAATTTCTTTATTAACAGTTGCTTTTTTTACTAATAAAGGAGCAATCACAGCGCACACTCCCAGAATTAACAAAGTGTTGGAAATATTAGAGCCAATAATATTGCCCAGGGCAATACCGGAACTGCCTTTAACACTGGCTAAGGTGCTAATCACTAGCTCAGGCGCTGAAGTGCCAAAAGCCACGATGGTTAAGCCAATAAAAAAACTAGAGATGCCGTATCTTTTAGCAATAGACGATGAGCCGTCTATCATTATGTCAGCGCCTTTAATTAGGAAGATGAAACCGAGGATGAAGAGAATTATTGTTAGAAACATATTTTTTCGCGTAACGCATAACGTGTAACGCACAACGTAATATAAACAAATCGTTACGCGTTATGTGTTATGCGTTATGCGAATTCATCTTGACAAAGGAATCGGCGGTGGCGGAGCTTTTGGGTTAGCATCTGGCGGCGGAGAAGAGGGCTTATTTGCTAAACTGCCTACGCCTTGAAATGCAGAATTTTTATTTTTTTCAGTATCCTTTTCTGTTCGCTGAACTTTGTTTTGTTTTGCAAAATGGCCCACTGCAGCTTCATAATCCCGAAATCCCTTAGATGATGTTAAAACTTCGCTGTCTGTTTTCATACCGCCTTTTTCCTTCACATATTTTTGCGCCCTTGTTAAATTTTCAGATCCAACTCTTTCAGCTGATCTCAAACCCTCAAATATATTTACTTTTTCTCTTTTTTTTGCCTTCTTTTCCATTGCTTTCTGCTCTTTAATGCTAATTACTGGTGTAATCTGCTTTGGAGTAAGAGCCTTTTCAACTCTCTTGCCAAGATCATAACCAAATTCCTTTTTAATTTCTTTTATAATCCGATCGTGTGACAACCTTTTTCCTGCAAGTTTAGCTTCCATAAAATCTCTAACTTTCTTGCTGTTATGATATGGCATACCTGACTTATTTATTGTCTTGTCAAAGCTAATCCCCCCTTGTTTTTCCCATTTATTAAAACCTGTACTTTGAGCGCCCGGCGACCTTGCTCCGCCGCCAAGACCTAAAAATGAACCTATCCCCATAATGTTTTACTCTGTTAGATAATTTATTTTTAATAAAACATCACACAGAGTGAAATTAATAATTAGAAAAATATAATAAAATTTATCAAATATAGCAGACCCAACTTCTTACTTCTTACTTCTAAATTCTTACTTATACCTCAGCGCCTCTAAACAATTAATCTTAGCCGCCCTGCTAGCTGGATAAAAGCCGGTTGCCAGCCCCACAAAAGTGGAAAAAATTATAATTAACAATATAAACCAAAGTGGTGTCCAGAATAAATCAATTTTTCCTCCCCCTAACATGCTTGCTAAAAAATTAATGCCATAATTAAATAATTCACCGCCAATTATGCCTACCGCAATTCCCCCCGCTCCGCCAAAAAAACCTATAATCACTGACTCGCCCAAAAACATATTCCAAATATCAGCATTAGAAGCGCCCATAGCTTTCATAATGCCAATCTCTTGGGTTCGCTCAAGCAATGCTATGGTCATAGTATTAAACATACCAATAGCGCTAACTATTAAAGCCACGGTACCGAATAAAGCTAAAACAATCTGCACAACTTTAAAAATTTGATTGGCTTGCTCAATAATATCGGATAAAGCGCTTACCATAAAACCTTTCTCAATAATACGCTCTCTGACTACATCTAAATTATCTTCATCAACAACTTTAACTTTGAGCTTGCTATAATCTTCAATACCTAGGCCTTGGCTAATGGAAAAAGGCAAATAAACATAATTAGAATTTTCCTCTTCTATAATGCCGACTATCTGAAAGGCTCCAGTCAGGTTCACGCTATCTCTAACTAAATCCTCGCTCTCTTTGTCTTTATTGGGCACAAACAAAGTAAAGCTAATCTCTTTATTAAAACAATTTTCTTCATCTAAGTTAAACAGCCGCAAGGCAGACGAAGAAATAATAACTTTATTTTTATTTTCAGGCGTTTCTGAATAAAAATTTCCCTTTTTTAGTATAGTGCCTTCTAAATTAAAATAATCACTACTGGCAAAATTAGCTATTATTTCAGAAGAAACGTCTGCTACGCTCATTTGCACCGATAAAGAAACCAAGGGGCTGATTTTTTCAACTCCGGGAATTTTTTTAATACTACCAACGGCCTTATTGTCTAATTTTAAACTTGCTAAATCACTTGTACTTACATCCAAACTTAATAAGGATTCAGAAGTGGTGATTTGACTTAAAATTAATCGCTGCAAACCATAACCTAAGGAAACTAAAAATAAAATTGTGCCAATACCCACACTAATACCAAGAATAGTTAAAATCGTTCTAGAACGATTAGTTCTGAACATTCGGGTTGATAATCGGAAGATATCTGTAATTAACATATATTTTCCCACAAATCAACCCCGCTCCTCGCGAGGGGCGGGGTGGGAGCTAAGTCGATTTAAGATGATTGGTATGAATCTTACTCGCAATCTCCGCCTTTTGCCTTTCTAGCGCAGCGGTTTCCTTTTGAGGCATAAACTCTTTCTGGTTCTGTATCTTAGGAATAACGCCATAACCCAATATTAATATTAATTCAAGCTCCTCGGTTATGGCTCTGGCTGTTTTGCTGTTTAAGCCAGCTCCGCCTTGCGCAAATGGCTTGTCTAAAAAATTAAAAAATTCAACTTTATTTGAATGATAAAATAAACGCTCCTTTACTGCCTGCTTAAGCCGATCAATTATTACTTTATCTAAATCACGGAAATATTCATTGTAGCAAGTTTTTAATAAATAATAAATTACTTTATGCACTCTTTCTTCATCAGTTATTTTTTCATGCTCACCTTGTTCATCTTTGCGCTGACGACCTCGCTTATAAATATAATAAGCCACCCTGATTTTTCGATTAATTCGCCGCACTATTTTTTCAGCACTTCTTTTATTAAGCCCAACGCCTCTTTCTTGATATGGCCGATGTAAAGTATTGAAAAATTCTTCGGCTGAAATAGTATTTAATAATTTCTTTTGGATAATATTTTCCAATATCTTAATTTCTTCCATATTACGGCTGGTAATAAAATGGTGGGCAAATATCCTGGCTTTATAAGGCATAATTATCACATTAATCTGTTCCGGAGTTAATCCTTGATAAGCCCGCATTAAATTTTCCATCTCGGTTGATGGCGGCTTGGTTGGTTCCTCGTCTTTGTCAGCTTTTTCGCGGTTGATTGTTTCCCTAGTAATCATGCCGTCTTTCATATAAAGAACCCTGTCGCCGTATTCCAAATATTCCGGATTATGGGTAACTAAAATAATAGTCTTTTTTTCTTTGTCATTAAGCTCTTTCAAAATTTCAAAAACATTTTTGGCCGAAACCGAATCTAAGTTGCCTATTGGTTCATCAGCTAAAACAATATCCGGATTATTAACAATTGCCCGGGCAATGCCTATTCTTTGCTGCTGGCCGCCGGACAATTCCATGGGAATTTTTTTAGCTTGTTTATCAATACCAAAACGCTCCAATAATGCCAAAGACCACTTTTCCCTTTTTCTTTTACTAACATTTAAAAAAATTTGCGGCAGGGCAACATTGTCTAAAACTGTTAAGCTGTTAATTAAATTATAAGCCTGGTAAATCATTCCCACGCTTTCGCGGTGATAATAAACAAATTCTTGTCTGGTCATTCCCGCTACATCTTTGCCTGATACAAAAACAGTCCCCTTGTCAGCAGTTTCCAGGCCAGCTATAACATTAAGCAAAGTAGACTTGCCGCAGCCGGATGGACCAAAAATAATAACAAATTCTTCGGGATAAATTTTTAAATTATTATCTATTAATGCCCGAAATTCATTATCCTTGCCTTTATTATATGTAAAATTTAAATTTTTTATTTTGATTAAAGGATGCATGGTTTGATTTAAGATTTAAGATTTTAGATTTATAATAATTATTTTAAATTATTTATAGTATTATTATAACATAAAACAAATAAATAAAAAAATTCCGCAAAACAAGGTAAAATTAAATAGAAAATTTGTCCAACATCCCGATGTAAGATCAAAAATTGAAAATTTCCACATGCGACAAATGCCAAAAACAAAAACCCCGCAAAAGACGAGGTATAAAAAAATAAATCTTCAATCTTAAATCTGCGATCTAAAATCTTAAATAAATCACATTCCCTCATACTCCCTCATCGTCAACTGGGATTCAATTTGTTTTACAGTTTCAATCACCACTGCTACCACAATCAGCAAGCTGGTGCCGCCAATAGCCAAAGCTTGAATACCGGTAAAATAACGCATAATCAAAGGAAGTATTGCAATCAGGCCTAAAAATAAAGCGCCAACAAAAATAATTTTATGAGTTGTATTGGCTAAATATTCACTGGTGTGCCTGCCCGGCCTAATGCCGGGAATAAACCCGCCTTGTTTCTGCAGATTTTCAGCAATTTGCGTGGGATGAAAAATAACTTCTGTATAAAAAAATGTAAAAGCAAAAACTAACAAAAAATACAACACACCATAAACTAACTGATTTTGAAAAATCATAATTGTCCATTCAGCCGCTCTGGCAATAAAATCACTATGGGCATGAATAAAAAACTGGGCAATCATTGGCGGAAACAGCACTACGGAAATAGCAAAAATAATAGGTATAACACCAGCCATATTAACTCGCAAAGGCAAATGAGTGCTGGTGCCGCCGTACATGCGATTGCCCCTAACCTGTCTGGCATACTGCACCGGCACATTGCGCTGGCCTTCGGTAATAATTACTACGCCAATAACAGTAATTAAAGCAATAATAATAAAACCAATAAAAGTAAACAACTGTTGCGGGTCATAAGTAACAATAACCTGCTGTATGATCTGCGGCAAGCTGGCAACAATGCCGGCGAAAATCAACAAAGAAATGCCATTGCCAATATTCTTCTCACTGATCAGCTCACCAATCCACATTAAAAAGATAGTACCGGCAGTTATGGTAATAATCATGGCCAATAAATCAAAAGAGCTGATGTCGCCTAAAATTTCAGTGGACGATCGCCTAAGTAAGGTAATCATGCCATAAGATTGCAAAGCGGCTAAAGGCACAGTCGCCCAGCGCGTCCACATATTAATCTTTTGCCTGCCTGCTTCATCTTTTTGCATTTCTTCCAGTTTGGGAACAATCATGCCTAATAATTGAAAAATAATGGAAGAAGTAATATAAGGCGCTATGCCCATCATCACTATAGAAAAATTCTGCATACCCCCGCCGGAAAAAATATTCATCAGTCCTAAAATTTGATTTGAACCAAAAAATTCCTTTAGCGCTTCAACATTTACGCCAGGGATTGGAATATGCGCGGCAAAACGAAAAATCACCAGCATTATTAAAACAAAGCCGATATTCTTCCGCAAATCTTTAGCTTTCCAGATTTGAATTAATTTGTTTAGCATAAATTTGAGTTAATCAGTTGCTTGGTTGATTTTTGATTTGGTGTTTGGCGTAGCTATTATTTACTATAAATTTATCTTAATTCTAAATCTTTTATAGCTTTTTTATACCAAGCCCCCGCCAGTTGTTTGGCTTTTTTAGATGTAATCCTATTAAACATCCAATCAAATTTTTCTCGTATTTGATTTTTTTTAATTCCAGCTTCTGTCCTTGTTAAAAAATCTTGTATATTATTTTCAAAAAAACTAATGCTATCAGCATCCTTTAATAAGTTCTGCTCATCATTTCCACCTTCTTCATGCCTTGAAACCAACATTTTTACTTTATCAATGATTTTATGGCCAGCATTTTGTTCTTTTAAAAAATTTCCAATGATTTCCGCACCTCTTTCCTCATGAAGACGTAAAAAACTTTTATCAATAAAACCAAAACCGCCTTTTTGCATTATTTGTATCACATCCCTCTTTCTAAAAGCCCTTTCAATATCATGTGCCACGGCAGATATTAACAAAGCTTCATCCGCATCATATTTTAATTGCTTAATCCAATAAACAGTCCTTTTAAAATGTTCAATCTGTTGATCTTTATTTGCTTTAATAAACGACTCAGTTACAAATTGTTCGGCTTTTTGGTATAATTCTAAATTTATATCAATTTTACCCTTTTTAATCATGGGCTGATCTGCCTTGGACGGAAACTTTCCGATCTGCTCCTTCACACTTTCACTAACTTTCAAACTTTCAAACTTTAAACTTTTAACTGTAAGCTCCCCCTTCCCCAAAACCTTAACCGGTAATTTAATTGTATCAATTAACCCTGCTTTGAGCAAACTCTTAGGATTAATCACATCGCCATCTTTAAAATGCTTATTCAAATCAACTAAATTAACAACCTGATTTTTCGGCTTGTCAGATTTAAAACCCCGCTTTTTCGGAATATTCCGCAAAATCATTTTCATACCCAAACGTTTTAAGCCGGACTTGCCGCCAGACCTTGATCTCTGACCCTTAATGCCTCTGCCGCTATAAGTACCATGGCCAGAAGCATTGCCTCTGCCCACTCTCTTGCGCTTTTTAACGGCTTTTTTATTTGGTTTTATATTATGCAATCTTAACATAATTCTTGAAATCCCAAATTTCAAATTCCAAATAACAAACAAATCTCAATTACCAAAACTCCAATAACCAAATTTTACTATTACCGTTTGAAATTTGTTATTTGGAATTTGGAATTTGTTTGTTATTTGTTATTTGAAATTTGGTGCTTTTTACTTCTTTAAGTTCTCTATTTTCTTTTTTAGATTTATCATTTTTCTTGCCCTCAACTCTTTTTAGATTCCTTAACGCTTCAATAGTACACTTCACATTATTAACCTTATTATTAGTTCCTAAAATCTTGCTGGTAACATTTTTAATCCCGGACAATTCTAAAACAACGCGCACCGCGCCGCCGGCAATAATGCCCC
>DAOWHZ010000065.1 GCA_030641105.1 bacterium
CAAAATAACAAATAAAAATTCAAAAATATCATTTAAAAATACAAAAATATAAAATGAGATACAATAACTAAATAAATTCCAAAAAATAAATTACAATAAATCCTAAATATCTTAAATATCCTAAAAATCTTATTTTTTATAATTATACGCGGTTTTTACGGCTTTAATATTTTTGATTAAAATATCTCCTCTAAATTTACTTTTTAACGCTTTTTCTATTGAAGAAACTTTAATCAAACCAGAAAATTTGGCAAACGCGCCAAGCATTACAGTATTTATAATCGGCCTTCCCAAAACCTCCAGCGCGATTTTTGTTGCCGGAATAAACAAAATATTTTCTTTTTTAATATCTAATTTTAAAGATAATTGTTTATTAGTATTAATAATAACTTTTGTATCTTTTTTAATTCCCTTAAACAGATCAACTACTTTAAGCAATGTATCATCTTGGACAATTATAAAATCAGGCTCGTAAATTTGAGACCTTAATCTAATCGGCTTATTGCTAACGCGGGCGTAAGCTTCAATTGGAGCTCCTCTTCGCTCAACTCCAAAATTAGGAAAAGCCTGCGATTCATTGCCTTCATAAAAAGCCGCCATAGCAATTAATTCAGAAGCAGTCACAACACCTTGCCCGCCCCTGCCATGAATACGAATTTCTGTCATAATAATAAATAAATTTTCAATTCCTAATTCGTAAATTCGGATTATATTTTATCATTCGGAACATTCGGATATTATTCGTAGATTCAGATTATATTTATAGTATAGCACAAATAAAAAAATGATGAAATTATTCTTTTCGCATTGCCTCAATCGGATGCAATTGAGCTGCTTTTTTTGCTGGATAAAGTCCAAATCCTAAACCTAAAACTAAAGCAAAAACTAAAGCAATAACAATTGAAATCCAGCTAATTACAAAGCGCCAATCAATATTAAAACGCAAATTAGCAATCAAAGCAATTAAATAAGCAATAACAATTCCAAAAGTAATGCCTATTACGGCGCCTATAAAAGTAATAATTATAGACTCTATTAAAAACTGTTTTAAAATCTGTGAATTAGTAGCTCCAACAGCTTTTCTCAGCCCTATTTCTTTTGTTCGCTCGCTAACAGTAACCAGCATTGTGTTCATAATCCCCACTCCGCCGACAATTAAAGATATGGAAACAATTGCTAATAAAAGTAGTGTAATAGCGTCTGTAATAATATCCATCATCTCCATCATCTCTTCCATAGTAACTACCCTAAAATCATCTTTGTCAGGATCGGTTATATCATGGTTAGCTCGTAAAATATATCTTATTTCTTCAGCTGTTTCATCTGAAAGTGAAAGATCTTTTATCTGATGCACCATATACAAAATATGATTAATGCCGAGCACTTTTTTCTGCGTTGTTTTAGCCGGAATATAAATATAATCATCAAAATTCATCGTGGCGATTGCTCCGCGTTCTTTAATCACGCCGATTACTTTAAAATTTCTTTTTCTAATTTTTATATTTTTGCCAATAGGATTATTTTCTCCAAACAGCTTTTCCTTAATTTCTGAACCTAAAACAACAACCTGCGCAAGAGATTTTTCTTCGTCCGCAGTATAAAATCTACCATAGTCAATTTCTGTTCTGTCAATATCAATATAAGAAGCGCTCACTCCTAAAAGAAACGCCTTGCGCAATTCATTTCCATAACTCACTTGCTCCTGGCCAAAAATTCCAGCATAAGATTTTTTAACATTATCAAGCTTATCTATATCTTCCATATCCTCTAATTTTAAAGTGGTTATTGTCACGCCCATTGCCATTGACGCACCGCCTTGAATATCAGCGGACATTTCGCTTTCTCCTTTTTTAGTAGAAGGCACTTTAATCTCTGTTTCAATTATGTCTGTGCCAAAACTTTCTATCTGGCTTAAAATTAACCCTCTTATGCCTTCGCCAGCGCTCATAACTATTATCACAGCGGAAATGCCGATCACAATTCCCAATGTTGTTAATATTGTTCTTGTTTTGTTTCCTTTCAGACCGCTAGCTGATATTTTAAAAATTGAGAACATAATTAAAATTAAAAACTAAAAATGAAAAAGTAAAAATTACAACTAAAAAATAAAAAAAATTAATCTATATTTATTTAAATTTATTTTATTTAATTTTAAATTTTTCCTTGTCGTTTTTCATTTTTCAATTTTACTTTTTCATTTTATTATTCGTATCTTAGCGCTTCAATTGGCAATAACCCAGCTGCTTTTTTCGCGGGATAAAGCCCAAAAATAACTCCAACTAAAACAGCAATCAAAACTCCCGCGAAAATAGAATATAAAGAAATAATAAAATCCCAATCATATCCCAAAAAATTCGCGCCAAAAGCAATTAAATAAGATATAATAATACCTATTACTATTCCGATAATTCCTCCAATTAAAGTCAAAAGGATTGATTCTGTTAAAAACTGATTTAAAATATTCATATTATTCGCGCCTATTGCTTTTCGCAAACCTATTTCTCTTGTTCGTTCATTAACAGAAATCAACATAATATTCATTATTCCTATTCCTCCGACAACTAAAGATAAAGCGGCCATTGCAGCAAGAAAAAAATTCAAACTGTCAGTAATAACAGCTACAATTTCTAAAGCCTCTGCGCTATTTCTAACTGTAAAATCATCTTGATCTCCACTTTTATCTATTATATCATGCCGTTCACGCAATACTCTCTGAACATCAGAAACTGCCATATCAATATTTTCCTTATTATTAACTTTAGCGCGAATCAAGCCGATATGATCAACAGCTAAAATTAATTTTTGCATTGTTGAAACAGGAATAAAAACCTGATTATCATAATCTTGAAAAGCAACTGTTCCTCTCTCTTTCATTACTCCAATAACTTCAAAACTTAATTTTTTAATTTTAATTTTTTTGCCTAAAGCATCAGAATCGCCGAATAGTTCATCTTTAATTGTTGACCCTAAAATAACAACGCGAGCCAATCCTTTTTCTTCCGCTCTATTTAAAAATCTGCCGCTTTCTAATTCCCCGCCTTCAACATCCATATATCCGTCTGAAACACCCGAAATATTACTATCAACATTTTGGTTTTTCCATGAAATTGTGGCTATGCCTTTTGAATAAGCAACAACGTTAATTAAATTAGGGATATTTTTTTTATCTTTCAACGCTATAGCGTCTTCATAGGTAAGAGTCGTAATTACAATTCCCATTGCTGCTGAAGGAGGAGCGTTTTTTTCAGATTTTCCAGGCAAAACACCTATAATATCAGTTCCTAAAGTTTCAATTTGCGCGAAAATCAAGCTTTGCGCTCCAGCTCCGACAGACATAATAATAATCACGGCGGCAACTCCTATTATAATTCCTAACATTGTTAAAAAACTTCTTAACTTATTGCCAAGAAGCCCAAAAATAACTACCACGAAAAATTGTCTGAATTTTAATAAAAAATTTATGAAAAACATACCGCTAATTTAAATTCCTCCTCTATAATAGGGGAGGTTAGGTGGGGTAAAAATATAAATAATACCCCCTCTAACTCCCCCTAAATAGGGGGGGGAATTATATTTATTTTATAATTAACTATATATTTTATGTTTGAGTCAATTTTTAAATTTTTGCCAGAACAAACCAATAGCGGTATTTGGCAATATGAATTTTTAGGAAATACAATCAAAGGCTTTTTAATTGCTTTGATTGTTTTTTTAGTTTCGCTTATTATTTTTAAAATCTTTCAAAGTATTATTCTGTACAAGTTAAAAAAAATTGCTGAAAAAACAAAAACAGATATTGATGACACTCTTGTTAAAATTATTAATACTCTCCGCCCTCCTTTTTATTCGTTTCTATCTTTTTATTTAGCTTTAAAATTTTTAGTTATAAAAGATATTGCTGAAAAAATAATAGGTATTATTTTAATTGCCTGGGTCATTTATCTGGCAATCACGGCAATCCAAATTTTAATTGATTATATTATAAAAAGAAGCATGAAAAAATATGAAGATGACCACGCTAAATCAGCTATGAG
>DAOWHZ010000021.1 GCA_030641105.1 bacterium
ATAAATTAATAAACCAATAAATTAAATAATAATATTTGTATAATAATCAGCTACATCTTCATTGTCTTCTAGATCCTGAATAAATTTTTCTATTTTTTCTTTTTCCTCTTTATTTAATTCCTGATCTTCCTTGGATATATACTCAATGTCCGCTGACTCTGTTTTAATGTTTTTGTTTTCTAAAAAGTTTTTAATTTTTTGCAAATCCTCTATTTTAGTGTAAATAGTCAAACCTTCATCTTCTTGCAAAATATCCTGCGTGCCAGCATCAATTAATTCCAGTTCAAAATTTTCATTATCCAAATTTTTAATTTTTAATTCTTCATTCATAATTCTAATTGCCCCCTTTTTTTCAAAATTCCACGCAACAGTTCCAAGCGAACCCCCATATTTAGTAAAAATATGCCGCACATTAGCGGCAGTGCGGTTTTTATTATCTGTTAAGCATTTAACAATAAACTGTGATTTAGCCGGACCAAAACCCTCATAAAGCAACTCTTCTATTTTATCCCCTGTTAGTTCGCCAGTGCCTCGCTTAACAGATCGTTCAATGTTTTCCTTGGGCATGTTAGCTTGCTTAGCTTTTTCAATTGCTATGCGCAAGCTAAAGTTAGTTTCAGGATTGCCGCCTTTTTCACGCGCAGCCATAGTAATAAGATTGCCTATCTTAGTAAAGATGGCGCCTCGTTTAGCATCAGTAGCTGCTTTAGCTCTTTTAATTGTTGACCATTTTGAGTGACCAGACATAGAAATGAATAATTAAAAATGCAAAATGAGTAATGAATGAATGTAAAATGAAAAATTTTTAATTATTAATTCATTATTCATTTTTACTTTTGCATTTTTCATTTAAAAATCAGGCAAGGCCTGATATGATTATGGTATCATTAATAAAGTAAAAAATCAAGGCCAGAATTTGTTGTTAATTTATGAATTTATGCTATAATAATTATATGAATTTAGATAACACTAATCAATTTAAAAAATTAGACACTGGCAAAGTCGCTGAATCAATTTCCTCATTACCTGATCAAATCAGGCAGGTTTTGCACGAAGCGCGTCTAATCAAAGTGCCGCGAGAATACAGTAAAGTGACGCAAGTGGTAATTAACGGCATGGGAGGATCCAATATCGGCGCCAGAATTATTAAATCCGCTTTTAGCGATCAGATTAAAGCGCCGATTAGCATTACTCCTGGATATAATGTGCCGGCTCATGTTAATAAAAGCACTCTTTATATTATTTCGTCTTATTCAGGAACAACTGAAGAGCCGTTAAGCACTTATAAAGAAGTAAAGAAGCGAGGCGCTCAAATAATGGCGATTACTTCTCATGGCAGGGGAAAGTTGGAGCAATTAATGATTAAAGACAATATTCCAGGATATATTTTTAAGCCGGAATTTAATCCTTCGGGCCAGCCGCGTCTGGGTTTGGGCTATACGCTTTTTGGCATAGCAGTGATGATAGCTAAAGCCGGTTTGTTTAAAATTGAAGCAAAAGAAATTGAAGATATAATTGCCAGCTTAGAGATTTGGGATCGTGAGTTAAGGCCGATAATAAAAACCAGGAATAATAAAGCTAAACAATTGGCCAAGAAATTATACAACAAAGTGCCAACCTTGATAGCGGCTGAATTTTTAATAGGTAATATTAAGGCCTTGCGCAACCAGATGAGTGAAAACAGCAAGCATTTTCCCAATTATTTAACTTTGCCTGATTTAAACCATTTTGCCATGGAAGGATTGGCCTATCCGGCCAGCAATAAAAGGACATTAATATTTGTTTTTTTTGATTCCAAACTTTACCATCCGCGCATACAAAAACGAAGCCAATTAACAAAACAAGTAGTAAGAAAAAATAACATAGAAGTTGTTGAACATACCTTACAGGGCAAAACAAAACTGCAACAGTCTTTTGAAATGCTGCAACTGGGAACTTGGATAACATATTACTTAGGCATACTTAATCAAATTAATCCGGTTGAAATTCCTTGGGTTGATTGGTTTAAGAAGGAGTTGAAGTGAAGTTAGAAGTAACCTGCCTGCGCAGGCAGGGAAGTAGAAATAAAATAATCCCAAAGTGATTGGGATTATTTTTTTCTGTAGCCCCTAGGGGAATCGAACCCCTGTTTTCAGGATGAAAACCTGGTGTCCTAACCATTAGACGAAGGGGCCTTGCAAATTTTAAATTTTGGATTTCCGATTTTCGATTTAACAATTTACTATATCAATTTTTTAAAAATAAACATCCCAAACAAGGGATGGATTTTTTTTAAAAATTATGGTAATACTAAAATATAGTATAAATAATTTATTTAATTTAGTCAAGATGTTAATTTTAGGAATTGAAACAAGTTGTGATGAAACAGCAGCCGCGGTTGTGGAGGGAAAAAAGGCAGGAACACAAGATTATGTGTCCGTCCGATCCAATATAATTTCATCGCAAATAGATTTTCATAAAAAATACGGCGGCGGGGTTCCGGCAGTAGCGGCGCGTGAACATGGTTTGC
>DAOWHZ010000034.1 GCA_030641105.1 bacterium
CGCCTAGATAAATCCTTTTCTAATTCCTGTTCAAAAACCACCCTGTCCGGATGCCGCCTGTCGCTATATCCCTGCTCACTGCGGTAAGTTGTTATTTCAACAGCATTTTCAGTTTCACCTTGCTTATTTTTAATCGGGACTATCACTGTTCCAAAAACATTTTCATACTTTCCATCTGGAAAAATTTTTAAAATTTCTTCCGGCTTGGCAATAGTTGTTATATCCCAATCTTTCGGGATAACAGAACGCAATAAATCACGCACGCATCCGCCTACAATATAGGCCTCATAGCCAGCTTGTTCTAATTCGGTTATTATATTTTTTACATAAATTGGAATTTTCATAACTAAAATATACTATAAATAACTTAATAAGTCAAAAAATGAATTTATATTAATATAATATCTATTTATTAAAAGTAAAAAAGCAGAGTCATTTTTTGACCCTGCTTGGTGCTCGCCATTTAACATTTTTACCGCCTTGACTTTTGCCTTAAGTATTACTCTGCACTTATGCAATCGTATGCTGTATTACATCTCGCGCATTTTTTATTGCATCTGCCGCCAAATAATTCCCAATATTTTTTATTGCCGCATTTAGGGCATTTGCCAAACAAATTTAATATAGGTGTTTTCAAAGACCCTCCACTTTTTTTAAATGCATTGTCAATGTTTCTGCAACGATTTTTTAATGCTTCCTCTGTTTTGAGATTCATTTGCGACGACTTTTCAATTGAACTCACACATGTTTTAGGCATGTCATTACCCTCCTTTTTGGTTTTTTATAATTTAACACAAATAACTTGTCTGGCCAATAAAAAACAAAAAATCAATAAATCTTGCCTGTTTTAAAATTTCTAATCGTCAACTCGGTTCCTTCTAATATCTTATCCGGCAAACTTTTCAAGCTAAACCATTTCCACTCCTTGCATTTGTCCGGCTCCATTACTTTTGGCTCCCCGCCTTGATATTCCGCTTTTACGCCAATATTTAAATAATGTTTGCCATCACTTTTAATATAGCGCATTTCATCAGCCACGGAAATCAACTTAAACTGATTAACATTTAAACCAGTCTCTTCTTTAACTTCTCTTTGAGCAGTTTGAAAAATTGTTTCACCAAATTCCAAATGCCCGCCCGGAAAACTCCATTCTCCTGCGCCATGCGAACCCTGCCGCAAACCGAGCAACACTTCGCCTTTGTTATTTTGTATCATCACGCCAATGCCAACGCGAGGATATCTTATGTTTAACATATTTCTTATTCGCAATATTCGCGATTAAATTCGCGGTTGATTAGCGATTATATCCTCTTCAACCACCTCAACACCACCCAGGCAATCATCCCCCCAGCAAATGCCGTAGCAAATTGCGGCCAACTCATCATTTGCGCCACTTTTACGGCTAGCTCCTGCTTGATTAACAATTGACTAATAAAATTCACGCTAACAAACAAAAAAGCAAACTTCAATCCAGCACCAGCAATAACTCCAAGCCAATAATTTTTGGCGTTATTTGGCGTAGATTGGCGTAAATTAGCGAAATAATCCACACATAACACCAAAATAACATTCCCAATCATAATAAACGGCACAACCGGCGCCAAAATTGCCGGCAATAGCCCGCCTGACAATGCCATTAAACTTGGAATCAGACAAACAACCAAAGCGCTGCGAATACCAACCAAAAACAAAGTCAAAATCAAAATAGCATTGACAATCGGTCCAATCACCCACTGCAGATGAATAAAAAACGGTAGCGCTGTAGCCGCACCGGCCAGCGCTAAAAATTGCGCCATAGCGCGGACATTAACCTGCGCTAATGCTTTTTCTTTTGTGTAAAACATAATAATATTTAAGATTTACGATTTAAGATTTCAGATTTATATAAAAATCTTAAATCTGAAATCTTAAATCTAAAATTAATTACTCTGTCATTATATTATTTTTAGCCACAATTCCGTAAAGCCGGTCTAATTTCTTGGTTAAATCATTAATTTCTTCAGCAGTGCCCTCAACCGCAACAGTAATCAAGCCAGTGCAATTTTCAACACAGCTTCTTTGCGCATTAACTCCTAAACGCGCCATAATTAAATGGCCGTAATCAGTTAAAATCTGCTGTACTTCTTTAGCATGCGTCTGCCTGTCTTTGACTAAAATTGTAATCGCAGCAAGATGTTTTTTGTTTGGCATACTTTTAACTTTATAATTTAACTCAATAATTTTCGCACTTAACTTGATAATAACTTTGCGGGTGTCCGCAGGCAGGACATTTCTGCGGCGCTTCTTTGCCATAATGCTCATACCCGCATTTACGGCATATCCAGGCAACCTCCTTGTCTTTTTTAAATACTGTTTTTGCTTCTAATTCTTTTAATAATTTTTTATATCTTTCCTCATGGTGTTTTTCAGCAATAGCAATGGATTTAAGGCGAGAGGCTATTTCAGGTAAATTTTCTTCTTCCGCAACTTGAGCAAATTCAGGATACATGCTTGTATGTTCATAATTTTCTCCATTAATCGCGGCTTTTAAATTTTCCGCTGTAGTTCCTAAAACAATTGGCACTTCTGCGTTGATTTCTATTTTTTTTAAATCCTCTGCCTTTTCTTTTAACTCATTTATTAATCTCATTAACCATTTGGCATGTTCTCTTTCTTGATCCGCGGTAAGCAAAAAAATTTCCGCGATTTGTTCATAGCCCTGTTTTTTAGCGATTTTAGCATACATTGCATAGCGATTCCTGGCTTGAGATTCGCCAACAAAAGCAACAGCTAAATTTTTAATTGTGTTTTGCATATATTTTTAATTAAAATTAATATTTTAATTATTTTATATTTTCAAATAAGCCAAGTTTTTTATTTTTTCTAACATTATCCCAGGAAAAAATTTTGCCATTCATTGTAATATAAACTCCATTAGGTAAAGTTTGAACAGCAGAAATTGCACATCCTAAATTAAACAATGCATCAGATTTTTTTTGATTGTATGGTACCATTGCACCTAATAAAATTATTGTTTTATTCTTAATTTCTTTTCCTAAAATCTGTGCAGTTTCTGACATGGTATCGGTGCCATGTGTAATAATAATTTTATCATCTTTGCAATCTTTACAGCTTTGCAAAATTTTTTCTCTATCTTCATCAGTCGTATAAAGAGAATCTTTCATAAAAAGAATTTGGCTTTCAATATTAACCTTACATCTTCCTTGTTCCAACATTTTAGGAAGATATGTTTTATTAAAAATATATTTATCGCCTTCTTCAATTTTTTCAACATCAATTGTTCCGCCAGTTATAAATAATCTAATCATATTATTAATTTAGTTAAAGTTAATAAAATTTGCGTTAGTTCGCCAGTCAAAATTTCGTATAATAAATGAATGTATAAATTTTTTAATACTCTGCTTTTTTTACTTTTAACTCATTCTATTTACTGCTGTCTGTTATTTATCGTCTTCTAACTTTGCTCCGTCGCCAAAGCTATGAAACGTCGGCGACTTAATTCTAAATTCTTACTTCTATATTTAACTTCTACCTTTTTATCTTATAAGTAGTATGCAACACCTGATGCTCCAACTTTCCCTGTTGCTTCAACCATTCCAACGCCTCTAATACTCCCTTATTCTCATGCGCCTTTCTAATCTTTTTACCCTTATCAATCTTATATAACGCTTCAATCCGCTTCTGTCTGGTTTCTGGCGTAGTGGGAATTGGCTGTCCCCCGCCGCCAATACAGCCGCCTGGACAAGCCATAACCTCAATATAATCATATTTATCTAAATTCTCCAGCACTGGTTCAATATTGCCTATGCCATTTACCACGGCTACTCTGACTTTTTTGCCGGCTATATCTACAACTGCTTCTTTAATTCCTTTCAGCCCGCGCACATCTTTAAATTCTAAACGTGTCTTGCATAATTTATCTTTTTTACCCCGACAAGCTAAAAATTGAGCGGTTCGCAAAGCTGATTCCATTACTCCCCCGCTTCCTCCGTAAATTGCCGCGGCTCCGCTATATTCGCCTAATGGGCTGTCAGATTTTGCCGGTTTTAAATTAGCAAAATCAATATTATTTTTCTTTATCAGCCAGGCAAACTCGCGCGTAGTAATAACACAATCAACCGGCCACTGGCCCTGCGCTTTTAATTCTTTTCTTGATGCCTCAAATTTCTTGGCAGTGCAAGGCATAATTGAAACTACAAAAATATTTTTGGGATTAATATTCATTTTTTGCGCCCAATAAGTTTTAATAATCCCCGCGCTATGAATATGCGGGGATCTGGCAGTTGTTAAATTAGGTATCAGCTCCGGATGATAAAACTCAACATACTTTACCCAAGCCGGACAGCAGGATGTCATCATTGGCATAACCCCCTTATTTTTAATCCGATATAGTAATTCTTCAGCCTCAACCATAGTAGTAACATCAGCGCCAAAATTGACATCAAACACATAATTAAAGCCTAATTCACGCAATCCTGCTACAACTTGTCCAGTTACAATTTTGCCATAAGGTAAACCAAATTCCTCACCAATACTAACCCGAATTGATGGCGCAAACTGCGCTACTACGACTTTCTTTTTATCCCGCAAAACCTTTTCCACCATTTCCCAATGCGTTTGCTCTTGCGCCGCGCCAACCGGACAGTGCACTGCGCATTGGCCGCAATAAATACAATCTATTTTTTTATTATTGGTTGGAGCTACTTCCTGATTATGTCCTTTGCCTTTTAATTCTAAATAATTAATATTTTGCAAAAGAGAACAAGCATCAATACAATTGCGGCAATCAATGCATTGAGTGCCGTCAATTTCCACTGCATTGGCAAATTTATAAATCTTGCGCCTGCTTTTGCGGTCTTTAAAACGGGTGATTTCAATTTTGTATCTCTCGGCAAAATTAAGCAAGGGACAATTAAACCGCCAGATGCAAGTCGGACATTTTTCAATATGCTCGGCAAAAATAAGTTCAATATTCAAATTTCTCACTCTTTTTACTCTATCTGAATCAGTAATGATTTCCATGCCGCCTTCAACTTTAGTAGAACACGATGTTACTAAATCTTTTCTACCAACAATCTCGACCACGCAAATCCGACAGTTGGCTTTTGCCGGAAAATCCGGATGACCGCAAAGCCCGGGAATAAAAATCCCGTTTTCTTTAGCAACCTTGTAAATATTTTTATCTGGCGAGCAGATTATTTCTTTATTGTTAATTTTGATTTTAATCATAAAAGTAATTATTTAAAACACTCACAAATCACCTTCTTGCTCCCTTTAGGCAAATTAATCTCGCTCTCCGGCATCTTCATTAAAACATTTTCAATATAAGATCTAATCGGCGCCGGCACAACACAGCCTAATCCGCAAAATGATGTTTCATCCAAATTATTAAGCAATTCGGCAAACAACTGCCAATCCGGCTTAGGCGACTGCATTATTTCTTTCAAGCGATAAACTCCTTCCCGGCACGGAGTGCACTGGCCGCATGATTCATTAAGAAAAAAATCCAGCCATCCTGCTATCAGCTTTTTTGGCTGGTATTTTTTTATGCTATAAACAGTAATTGACCCGGCGCCGCTGACCGGCTGTTTTAGTTGTTTACTATTCAATGCTTCACCGCTTGCATCACCGCCGACTTGCGCAAAAAAAGCAAACTTTGGCATATTCTTGGTTTGCTTTAACACTTTTTCAATTGTCCAATCTTCAGGAAGTTCATATACTCCTGTCCATAAACAATCGCCGCTAATAGTATAAAATCTTTTATTCTCATATTCACCGCTGGCAATCAAGCTGACATCATAAAATGTTTCCACATTATTAACCAAGGTCGGACAACCATAAAGTCCATTAGTAGTTGGAAAAGGCGGCCGCAATCTAGGTTCAACTCGCCTACCTTCTATGGCGTTAATAGCAGAAGTTTCTTCCCCGCCGATATACCCGGAATTAATTGGCTTAATAAATAATTCAATTGGCAATCCCTTCCCCCCCTCTCCTTTAGAAGGAGAGAGTTGCTTGCCCGCCAAAGCCTTGGCGTCGGCGGGGGGTGAGGAAATAATCTTATTTAAATTCTTAGCAAATTTTTTATAATACTTATGATTAATATAAATTATACCCTTTTCCGCCTCTAAAAAATCAATAGCAATTTTCATGCCATCAATCACTCTTTCCGGAAAATGCTTTAAAATATAGCCGTCCTTTTTAATTCCCGGCTCGCCTTCAGAAGCATTGCAGATGACATAACATTTTTTTTCTACATTTCTTTTATCAGCCATAGCTTTAGCGACGGCTGACCATTTCACAGCCGTAGGAAAACAAGCCCCGCCACGGCCAACGAGATTGGCTTTTTTAATTTTATTAAGTATACTCATAAAAAATATCTAAATTATAAAATATTTAAAATTTTATTTATAAATTTTTATAATAAATTTAAAGAATCAAAAATCACTAATCCTGCAATAATCATAATAATACCCGCCAGTATATAAAGTAAAGTGTATTTTATTGCTTTGAAAGCTTTATTTTCTGAAACACCATGTCCGGGTATTGATTTGTTAAAAACTTTATTTGACTTAGATGAATTTATTTTTAGAAGAAATCCTAATAAAATATAAGAACACACAAATCCTTCTATAGTAATTAAAAATATATCAGCATCTTTTAATAATCCATAAACTATCCAAAAGATTGAAATCAAAATATAAACAATTATCCTTTCTAAACTAAATTTTTTTATTTTTTTAGATTGCAAAATTGTTGAAGCATCAACAAAGCTAACAAACGCTGTTATGTAAGCTAATATTTTATAAGTAAAGAATTCCATAAATTATAATTCCTAATAAATAACTAATTTCTAAACATTTATGTCATTTAAAAATTATTCCATTAGAATTTTATTAGACATTATAATTTAGAAATTAGAAATTTTGAAATCATTTTCTGTTTTTATACTAAACGTTTCCTCCCAATATACTCGCACAAATCCACCAGCCGATTACTATATCCCCATTCATTATCATACCAAGCAACTACTTTAACCAAATTACCTTCAATTACTTTAGTCAAGGACAAATCCACAATCGCGCTGGCTAGATTAGCGATAATATCAGAAGAAACAATTGGTTCTTCAGTTGCTTCTATAATGCCGCGGTATCGGGCGCTACGAGCCGCTTTTTTAAAAACCTGATTGATTTTTTTCTCATCAGTTTTTTTATTAACAACAAAAACAATATCGCACAAAGATCCTACTAAAGTCGGCACCCGTATAGCCATGCCGTCAAATTTGCCTTTTAAAGCAGGAATAGTTTTGCAGGTAGCAATGGCCGCGCCAGTAGTGGTCGGGACAATATTAACAGCCGCGGCCCTGGCCCGGCGCAAATCCTTATGCGGGCCGTCAACAATATTCTGGTCAGCCGTATAAGAATGAACAGTTGTCATAATAGCTTTTTTAATGCCGAAATTCTGCTTGATAATATCTGTAACCGGCGCTAAGCAATTAGTTGTGCAGGAGGCCATGGAAATAATTTTATCATTTTTATTTATCTTATTTTCATTCACGCCCGGCACAATTGTTTTTATATTATCAGACTTGGCAGGAGCGCTTATTATGACTTTTTTTGCGCCTGCTTTCAGATGCATTCTGGATTGCTCTTTTGTTCTAAAGATGCCAGTACACTCTAACGCTATGTCCACATTCATCTCGCGCCAAGGCAATTGGCTTGGATTTCGTTCTGCTAAAATTTTATACTTTTTTCCTCCCACAAGAAGACTATCAGCAATATAACTTACGCTTTTATTATATTTGCCATAAGCAGTATCATACTTTAACAAATGCGCCAATGTTTTTGTATCGGTCAAATCATTTATGGCAACGATCTTCAGCGGACGCGACCCCTTAGGGGCGCGTACGCGAGCACTGTCTAATAACGCTTTAAAAGTGGCTCGGCCGATTCTGCCAAAGCCGTTGATTGCAATGTTCATAAAAAAAATAAAAATTTTTACCGAACTTCAGTTCGGGTTCTGGATGCTTTAGCATCCCGCTGAAAAACGGCAAAAATTATTAACAATTTATTATACAATAATTATAACACAAATTACCAAAACAAAAAACAACCTCTTAAGGATTGTTCTTCTTACTTCATACTTCTCACTTCCTTGCCCTCCAAAGCCTTGGCGACGGAGGGTTACTTCTTTCTATTTAAATCCACCTCCACCACTGTACTCTGCTTTTCTCCATTCTCAGGCGGAAACTTAACATCAACAGACTGCTTTAAAATATGAAGTCCGACAATTACTCCCTTTTTACCGTCAACATCAACTTTAGTGCCGATTGTTGGTAATCTTTCAGCCAGCTTTTCATAACCGTTTTCCTCATAAGCCAAACAGCACATTAAACGGCCGCAAATACCGGAAATACGCTCACTGCCGCGATGTGCAATTTGCTGCAATTCTGCCATTTCTGAACTAATAGAAGTTAAATTCTTTAAAAACCGGCCACAGCACAAAGGACGGCCGCAATGGCCATAATCACCCATTAATTTTGCCTCATCACGAATGCCAATTTGCTGTAATCTGATAGTTTTACTAAAGTGGCGGGTTAAATCTTTAACTAACTCTCTGAAATCAATCCTGCCATCAGCAATAAAAGCAAAAGTAACCCGCGAACCATCAAAAGAAAAATGCACATCAACCAATTTCATTGGCAACTTATGCTTATTAATTATTTCTTTGCAATAATCCAACGCTTTTTTCTTCTGCTTACTATCTGGGATTTTTTCTAAATCAGTAGTTGTTGCTTTTCTAAGTATTGGTTTTATTTCTCTCTTCTTGTCAACTTCTTGTTCGCTCAACTCTGCTGGCGCGGGCAAATCTTTAAAACCAATCACCTTGCCAATTTCTGTGCCAAGTTCAGTTTTAACTACAACATAATCTCCAACCACCAAAACCGAATCAACCGGATCAAAGTCATATATTTTATCCCATGGATTAAATTGTATTTGTACAATCTTCATAAATTAGACAACTAGACACTAGTAAATAGACAGCTAGAAATATTTAAATAAATAACCTCTAATATCCTGATGAACTGACATCCTTTCTCTAATTACCTTGTTCAACTGATATCCTTAAAGGTTATCAGGTAATCAGTTGAGCGGGGAAAGTTATCCAGATATCAGTATATTAGGAATATCTTTATAATTTCTTCTAGCTGTCTAGTTGTCTATTTACTAGTTGTCTATAATTACAAGCTATACCTTACCAGCCTTTCCACTTTC
>DAOWHZ010000057.1 GCA_030641105.1 bacterium
AATATGAATTAAAATAATATTTTATCATATAAATCTTATAAATCCCTGCTAAAAAATTTAAAGGCAGGGATTTATATGATTTATAAGATTTTTGTCAAATGCGTAATTTCTAATTCTACTACTTAAACCAGTGGAAAACAAGTGGACAAAAAACACTTGATAAAAATAAATCATCAATGTAATATAAAAACATGGCTAATGATCAAACTACAACCATTGATACTAAATTGCCTCCGCAAAGCTTAGAAGCGGAAAGCTCGCTTTTGGGCTGCCTTTTAATTGACAAAGACGCTATTATTAAAGTAGCGGATATTATTACGGCTGAAGATTTTTATAAAGACAGTAATGGCATTATTTTTGCCGCTATGAGAGATTTATATGTTCATCATGAACCAATTGATATTGTAAGTTTAACTAATAAACTGGAAGAAAAAAATAAATTAGAAGCTGTTGGCGGCAGAACTTATTTGGCGCAATTAGCTAATTCAGTAGGAACCGCTTCTCATGTTGTTCACTATGCTAATCTTGTGCAACGTAAAGCAACTCTAAGGAGGCTATTGACTAGCGCGGCTGAAATTACTGAATTGGGCTATAAGGAAGATGAAGATATAGACAAAATTTTAGATGAAGCTGAACAAAAATTATTCGGGGTATCGCAAAAATATCTTAGGCAAATTTTCCAACCCATTGACAGCTTACTCACTGAAGCATTTGACCGTATTGATGAATTGCATAAACAAAGCGGCAAACTGCGCGGCTTGCCAACCGGTTTTGCTGATCTTGACAAGCTTTTGGCTGGCTTGCAAAAATCCGATTTAGTTATTTTAGCTGCCAGGCCCAGTGTTGGCAAAACTTCTTTGGCCATGGATATTGCCAGGCAAACCGCTATAAAAACTAAAATCCCGGTTGGCATTTTTTCTTTGGAAATGAGCAAAGAACAATTAGTTGACCGCATGCTTTGTGCCCAAGCCAATGTTAGCTTATGGCGTATGCGCACCGGACGGCTGTCTGACAAAGAAGAAGATGATGACTTTTCCCGCATTGGCCAAGCCATGGGCATTCTGTCTGAAGCGCCTATTTACATAGACGACTCCGCGCTTACCAATGTGATGGAAATAAGAACAAAAGCCAGGCGCTTGCAGGTTGAAAAAGGATTGGGGTTGCTGATCATTGACTATTTGCAGCTTATGGAAGGCCGGGGCAGATACGGCGATAATCGGGTGCAGGAAGTTGCGGAAATCACCCGCGCCTTAAAAGGCGTTGCCCGAGAATTAAACATCCCAGTGCTTGCCTTGTCTCAGCTTTCTAGGGCTGTTGAGCAATCCCGCCCAGCTATACCAAAATTAGCCCATTTGCGCGACTCTGGCTCAATTGAGCAGGATGCTGATATAGTAATGTTTATTTACCGCAAAGCAGTTGACCGCAGTTATAATATAGATGAATTGCCGGAAAGCGAAAAAAATTTGGCGCAAATTTACATTGCCAAACACAGAAACGGCCCAACCGGCAGAGTTGATTTGTTTTTTGACGAAGATTTAGTTAGTTTTAGAAATATTGAGAAAACGGGGATAGAAGAACCAAAAATGTAGTTACTTAGTGATTAGTCAATTAGAAATTTTAGAAATTTTTATTTTATTCATTCATCCTAATCACTAATTAATCACTAAACACATGTTTCACAAATTAAAACACTTCAAAGACTTGCGTTCGCAGGCAAAAACAATGCAAAGCGCCTTAGCTGGCGAAATTATTACTGTGGAAAAAGGCGGTATTAAAATTGTGATGAACGGCAATATGGAAATTACTTCTATTACAATAAATGAAAATTTAGCCAAAGAAAGCTTAGAAGGCATGCTGACTGATTGTGTTAATGAAGCAATTAAAAAAACACAGAGGTTGATGGCGCAGAAAATGCAGGAACTAGGTGGTATTCCGGGATTAAATTAAAAATTCCAAATTCCAAGCATCAAATAATAAACAAATTCCAAATTCCAAAAATTTGGAATTTTGGAAATTGGAATTTGAGATTTGGTGCTTTATTAAATTTAGTGCTTTGATATGAAATATCCACTTTCCATCCAAAACCTCATAAACATATTTGCAACGCTCCCTACTGTCGGTCCCAAGACAGCGGAGCGGTATGTTTTTTATTTATTAAAACAAAATTCTGAACAACTGCAAAAGTTTGCCCAGAGTATAGCCGAGCTTAAAGAAAAAACCACTGTTTGCCAAACCTGCTTTGCTATTGCCGAATCCAGCCCTTGTTTAATTTGCTCTGATCAAAAAAGGAACAGGTTAATTATTTGCGTTGTAGCTGACACCCGAGATATGTTGACAATAGAAGCAACTAAACAGTATAACGGTCTTTACCATATTTTAGACGGTACTATTAATGCGATTGAAAGCATAAAACCAGAGCAGTTAAATATTAAACAGCTTATAGTTCGCATTAAACAGAATGGAATAAAAGAAATTATTTTAGCGTTAAATCCTGATTTAGAAGGTGAAACCACAGCTATGTACTTGGCAAAACTATTAAAATCCCTTAATATTAAAATAACAAGATTGGCCAAAGGATTGCCAATGGGAGCTGATCTTGAATATGCAGATGAAATCACTTTGGCTAACGCGTTAAAATATAGAACTGAACTTTGAAAACTTTTAAAAAATGGGGGGGGGGGTAAAAATGAACAATTTAATTCAACCGCTATTTGGTGATCTTGTTCTTATTGGAGGATTATACATGATTTTTTCTACAATGAGTCAGTTAACTTTAAAAACAATGCTGAAAATTTCTGTCGGCATATTTTTAGTAATTATTGGCTTCCAAATATTTTAAGCCAAAAAAATCTAATAAAAACAATCCCAACATGTGGGCACAACAAATCAATCAAAAACCCGCACTCACTCCGAGCGCGGGTTCTTTTTATTCGTTAAATTCGCTTTATATTCGCTTTAATTAAGCGATGCCTGTGATTTTAACTTCAGTAAACGGCTGCCTATGGCCAAGAGTTCTTTTGTATCTTATTTTATTTTTATACTTTACAACTGTTATTTTTTTAGCTCTCCCCTGCTCCATAATTTTGCCTTCAACCTTTTCGCCCAATGACGGCTTGCCTAAATTAATTTTTTTGCCGTCAGTTTCAGCCACCATTAAAGTATCAAACTTAACCTTAGCGCCTGCCTGCGCAGGCAGGCCGTCTTTGGCAATAAGTTTTTCAATTTTTATATTCTGGCCTTTTTTTACTTTATATTGCTTTCCGCCAGTTTTTATAATTGCTATATTGCTCATAAAAATTAACCTGTTTTAATCTATCTGAATCCTATGCAAATTTAGCATAGGGTTAAAACAGATTTAAATTGAATATTTATTAAAATAAATAATCCGCTTTTCAGCGGTGTTTTTATTTTAAATTATTTTTTTCTTTTTGTCAAGATAAGTAAAGCCAATTACTGTAAAAAACATAATTATAATTAAAGCCGCTGAAGCAAGCGCCTTTCCCCTGCTTTGCAAAAATAAAGCGCTGGCGCCAAAAATAGCTGCAAAAAAATAGTAAATTAGCGCTGTTTGCTTCTGGGACAGGCCTAAATCCAACAAGCGAAAATGCAAATGCTTTTTATCAGCGAATTTAAAAGGATTTTTTCCCGCTAAAGTTCTGCGAATGATAGTCCAGATTACATCCAATATAGGAATACCCATAATCAGTAAAGCAATGGCAATTTTCCCACCGGAAATTATAGCCAGCACTCCCAAAATATAACCTAACAGCAATGAACCGCCTTCGCCTAAAAATATTTTAGCCGGATGCCAATTAAAGATTAAAAAGCCAAAACAAGCGGCGGCTAAAATCAAAGCGGCCAAGCCAATATCCGGCTGATAATATTTTGTGGTCATGGTAAATAAAAAAATAATAATCCCGCCTATGCCGGTTACTCCTGTTACCAAGCCGTCAATGCCGTCAAGCAGTTTTGTAGTGTACATCATGCCTAACAGCCAAAGAATAGTAAAACTATCAGCAATAACCACAAAATAACCTATGCCGTTTATCCAGTCCATAATTGGGATTTTCCATTGATCAAGATAAATTAAACCGCCAAAGGGATTAGTGATCTTTTCAATACCAATTCCGCCGGCTATGACAAAAAAAATAGCGCAAACAGGAAAAATAATCTGTTGCTTAGGTTTTAAATTATATTTATCATCTAAAAATCCGCCGATGATGATAAAACAAGCGCCGATAAAAAAGCCATACCAATGATGCAGTTCTAAATCACCAGCCACCAGTTCATTTCGCGCAAAATACAATACTGTGAAAAAAGCTAAAAAAATCGCTATTCCTCCGAGTAATGGCGTTTTGATTTTATGGAT
>DAOWHZ010000050.1 GCA_030641105.1 bacterium
TTGTCCGGATTATGGCGAGATTGGATTTGTCGGTGAATATAAAGAAGCAATGAAATTTGAAGATTTTTATAATTTAATTTGTGATGAGTTGGAAACTCAGCCTTATATTATACCGGCTGGCAAGCGAAACATAAAAAGAGTCGGCATTATTTCCGGCGGAGCTTCGCCTGATTTTAAGCAGGCCGTTGAACTGGGAGCGGATACTTATTTATGTGGCGATGTGCGCGAGGAAGTAGTCGAAGCCGTCAAAGAAACTAAAATTAATTTTATAAATGCCGGTCATTATAATACGGAAAAATTGGGTATTCAAAATTTAGGCGATCTAATTGCCAAAAAATTTAAAGTTAAAGTTGAGTTTATTGACATACCCTGCGACGTGTAAGATATTAGAAATTAAAAATTTTTAAAATATGTATTTATCTTTAAATTGGCTAAAAGATTTTGTGAACATACCGAAGTCAATCACTGCGGAAGAGTTGGGTTTGCGTTTAACCATGCATACGGTAGAAATTGATTCGGTCGCTAAGCAAGCTGACAAGTTTACTAATATTGTTGTTGGTAAAATTTTAGAAATAAGACAGCATCCTGATGCTGATCGGCTGCAAGTTGTAAAAGTACAGGTTGGCAAGGACAGCGCGAGGCATGACAGGATTGATCGCAATGGCGCCTTGGAAATAGTTTGCGGCGCGCCAAACATCAAGGTAGGCCAAATGGTCCCGCTGGCTCTAGTTGGAGCCATGCTTCCTAATGGTTTGGAAATAAAGGAAGTTGAGGTTAGAGGCGTAAAATCAAGCGGCATGCTTTGCGCTGAAGATGAGCTTGGTTTAGGCGATGATCATTCAAGAATAATGATTTTAAATGAAGGGCGACATAGCGGTATATCGCCTTCAAAGATTGGCCAAAATTTAGGACAGTATTTAGGACTAAAAGATGTTATTTTTGAAGTTGATAATAAATCAATTACTCATCGGCCTGATTTATGGTCTCATTGTGGTATCGCGCGGGAAATTAGCGCGTTTTTGGGCGCCAAGTTTAAGGAATATAAATTGAATGAGAAATTATTTAAAGGAGCTGATGATGTAAAAATTGATGTCAAGGTTGAAGATTTTAAATTGTGCCCAAGATATATGGCGATTGTGATGGACGGAATTAAAGTAGAGCCATCACCAAAGTGGATGCAGGAGCGATTGATAGCGGTTGGCATGCGGCCGATTAATAATATTGTTGATATTACTAATTATGTGATGTTAGAACTGGGCCAACCATTACATGCTTTTGATAGAGATTTGGTAGATAAAATAATTGTGCGTCGGGCTAAAGATAATGAAATTATGGAGACTTTGGATGGAGAGAAAAGAAAGTTAAATAAAGAAATATTAGTTATTGCTGATAGTCAAAAACCGATTGCCATAGCTGGAGTTATGGGAGGGGTAAATAGTGAAATTAATAATGAAACAGATTCAATAATAATAGAGTCAGCTAATTTTGATTTTATTTCCATTAGAAAAACCCAACAAAAGCTGGGCCTGCGTACTGAGTCTTCCATCCGTTTTGAAAAAGCGCTTGATCCGAATTTGTGTGAGATAGCAATAGCGCGAACAGTTGAATTAGTGAAAAAAATATGCCCTAAAGCTAAGATGATAAGTAATTTAATGGATGAAAGGAAAATTAATTCCGCCAAGGCGGGACAGGGACCAATTAAGCTGGATTTGGATTGGTTAAACCAACGAATTGGCCAAGAAATTGAAAAAGATAAAGTAATTAAGATACTGGAAAGCTTGGGGTTTGGTGTTGAAAAAAACATAAAAGACACTATAGGACACTCGGTGTCTGTAACGATTCCGACTTGGCGTGCCACTCGCGATATTTCAATTCCTGAAGATTTAGTTGAAGAAGTAGCCAGAATTTATGGCTTTAATAATCTAACGGCTAATATGCCTAGAGTAGCAATGGAAGCGCCAATTATTAATCAGGAGAAAATGCTTGAGAGAAAGATAAAAAATATATTATTTCAAGGTGTTGCTTTATCTGAAGTTTATAATTATTCTTTTGTTGGCCAGGAGCAATTAGAAAAATTGGGCATTGAAATTTCAGCTCATATCAGATTAGCTAACCCGATTGCTACGCACCAGACAATGTTAAGGCAAAGTTTAGCGCCTAATTTGATTAACGATATTAAAGTTAATCAAATGAGATTTGAGCAAATTGGCTTATTTGAAATCGGTAATATTTATTTAAGCAATTTAGGGGAATTGGCAAAAGACGGGAAAGGAAAGGAGAAATTGCCATATCAAGAAAAGCGCATAGGCATTATTATGGCCGCGGATAAAAAAGAAGATATTTTTGCCAAGATAAAAGGCGCGGTTGATTATTTATTGTCTTCATTGGATTTAACTGTTGATTTTAACCCAATTGAAATAACGCCGAATTGGGCTGATAAAAATATAAGCGCGAAAATTATTGTTGCTAAAAAGTATATTGGCTTAGCAACAAAGCTGGATAATAAAATTGCTAAAAGTTTAAGCATTAAAAAAGAGGTGGGCATAGCTGAGATTAGTTTTAGGGAGCTATTTAATATAGTTGAAACGCAGGGCGTAAAGAAGTATCAGGAGTATGCTAAATTTCCGCCAGTAGTTCGGGATTTGGCTTTTGTAGTTAATGAGGAGATATTGTATAATGATATTAGAGATGAGATTATTGGCTTTGATGAGCTGATTAAAAGTGTTGAGTTGTTTGATGTTTATCAGGGCGGGAAGTTGGGAGCCGGTAAAAAGAATTTAGCTTTTCATATAATTTATCAAACTGATAAGACTTTAACGGCTGAAGAAGTTGATGAACTGCAGAAGGAATTAATAAAGCGTTTGGAAAAGAAATTTGAGGCGAAGATTAGGGATTTTTAGCTCCTACGAAATTACAAATCAATTACAAATTTACGAATATTAATTTAAATATTTTTTCTGAAATTCGTAAATTTGTATTTAATTTGTAATTCGTAGAATATTATGCTTGAAACATCTAAAGATTTATTAAACATTATAATCGCTGTTTCCATTTTCGGTTTAACGGTTTTTATTTGCTGGGCGATTTTTTATTTCGCGCAGATTTTGCGGCAGGTTTTTAAGGTGGCGAAAGAAATGCGGGAGAGATTGCATAAGGTTGATGAAGTGATACAATCTTTAAAAGAAAAGATTGAGCATAGCACTTCGTATTTATTGTTGATTGGCGAGGGAATCAAGAAGCTGGTGGAGGTTGTTAAGGAGCATACAGGGAAAGAGAAGAAGAAAAAGGTGAGGAAGAATAAGTAAGCAGAAGAACTGATTATTTAAACGCGCTTGAAGCCGCGCAAAACAATCCAAAAAACAAGAAATTTTTTAATTTAATGCTGGAATTTCTGCAGGAGAATTTTAATTTGTATAAGGAGCTGTATTAGTTGAAATAATAAAATAAGAGAAATAATAAAATAAAAAGAAGCCGGGAGCGGGATGCTCTCGGCTTTTTGAGTTTAGTTTGGTATTATTCCAACAGTTTTTTTATAAATGCTAGCAGGTTGATTTTTTTCTCCTTCTTGAAAATATTTAACAGGCCAAGGATCAATGGAAAAGATAGATCGGGTAGGTTGAATTTGAATAATAAGAGGCCGTTGGCTTTCCGCAGAGCTTTCTTTTATATTATTTTTACATACTATAACAAACAGCTCTCCATTATTATCAGGATATAAGGAATATGGAATCTCAACTGTTGGTTGGCTGTTTTTTAAGATAGCGCGAATTGCGATATCAAGAAATAAATCAAGTATTTCTTCACAGCTTGCCATTTGATCGTTCTCCGCTTTACAGTAATTTTTAATATCTTCCACTTTAATTCTTGAAGGCCGAGTTTTAATTATTTTTAAAATTTTTTCTTTAGGAAAAATAGTACTGTTTTCCGTAGTTGGAAGATGATCTGCAAATCCATTTTTGAGGTAACTAATACCAAGGCCAGTAATTTTTACACCTAATTTGCCGATAGCGCTAATTAGCTCTTGAACAGTGAGTCCACTAAAACGATACCCTGTAGCAAACGAAGGTATTACTTCCTTGATCCGTTCTTTGCAAATTTCTAAATTTAACAGCCTTGCTTTAAAGGTCGCAATATCAACTGCCTTTAATTTGTATTGGCTTACAATTGCATTTATACAATTTGGATCCCAATTAACTAACCATCCAAAAAGTAAATGTGACCCAGGATTTTCAATCCACCACTGAAGAGGTGTTGACAAAGAACTTGAAATTCCGTGACCAAAATCACGCATAGCTTCTACAACTTGTTCTGATGAAGGCTTACTGTTTTTCATGACAGATCTCCTTTCTTTTGCCCTTTTGGGCGATTTTGGGCATACCAGATTTAGATTTATATAATCTAATCCAGCTCTCCCTGTTTTAAGATAAAAAGAACTAAAAATTAATTGAGGTTATATTAACAAAATAGATAAAAAAAGTCAAGTACAACAAACATTTGTGTAAATTGTTTATTTTTAGATATTATTTATTTACTTCGCATACCCGCATCCCTTAGCCGAGCATTTCACTTCTCCATCCTTGCCTTCAACCAACAGCGCCTCGCAATCCGGACATTTTTCTCCGGTTGGCTTTCCCCAATAAGCGTTTTTGCAGTCAGGGTATTGGTTGCAAGCGTAAAAAATTCCTCGTTTACTGCGTTTTTGCACTATTTCTCCTTTGCCGCAAGCAGGGCATTTTACTCCGGTAGAGCTACTGTTTTCCTGAATGTTTTTAATGTTTTTACATTTTGGATAAGCTGTGCAGGCAAGGAAAGGGCCGAACTTTCCGTTTTTGATTGCCATGTCCGCTCCGCATTTTTCACATTTTTCGTTGTTGTACTTTTTTTCCAATTTTTTAATTTCTTCGTTTTTTTCTGGGCTGTTGTTTTTATCGCTGTTTAAGCTTTTGATATTTTTACAGTCTGGAAAGCCGCTACAGGCAAGGAATTTGCCATAGCGACCGGTTTTAATGATCATGGGCGCGCCACATTTGTCGCACACCTCATTAGATTTTTCTTCAGGCATAATGTCTTGTTTATTAACCTCATTATATTTATTAGTTAGATTAGCATGAAATGGATTATAGAAATCGCGGATAACCGGCTGCCATTCTGTTTTGCCTTTGGCAATGTTATCTAAATCATTTTCCATTTGCGCCGTAAATTGATAATCAACAATACGCGGGAAATGCGCGATTAACAAATCAATAACAACAAAAGCAATATCAGTTGGCGCTAATTTTTTATTTTCATCCCGATTAACATAATTTCTGGCTTCAATCGTGGCAATAGTCGGGGCATAAGTTGAAGGCCGGCCGATTCCGTGCTTTTCCAATTCTTTAACCAATCCAGCGTCGCTATATCTGGCTGGCGGCTTGGTAAAATGCTGTTCAGGATTTAATTTAATTAAATCAAGTTGTTCGTTTTTTTCTACTTCCGGCAGTTCAAGCTCCTTGGATTTTTCAGGATAAATTTTTAAATAACCGTCAAATTTTAAAATTTGGCCGGTGGCGCGGAACTGGTAAGCGGATGCGGGGCCTGTATTTTCGCGTTCGCACCGCTCCTGCTGTCGCGTTGCGACCGCTGTGATGGCATCAATGTCAATAACAGTAGCGTCAATCAAGGCCTCGGGCATCTGGCATGCCAAAGCTCTTTGCCAGATTAAATTATATAATTTATATTGATTATTATCAAGAGATGATTTTTTTGATTCAGGATTCTGCATTACTTCAGTCGGCCTGATTGCTTCATGCGCTTCTTGGGCGCCTTTGCTTTTGGTTTTCAATTTGCGAGGAATTTTTAAGCTGTATTTTTCACGTAAATTTTTAGCTAAATATTGTTGAGCGTCTTGTAAAAATTTGCCAGACAGGTTAAGCGAGTCAGTTCGCATGTAAGTTATTAAGCCATTTTCATAAAGCCGTTGTGCCAGCATCATGGTTTGTTTGGCGCTAAAACCCAGCCAGCGATTGGCGGTTTGTTGCATGGTTGAAGTTGTAAACGGTTTAGGCGGATTTTTTTTGGTTTGTTTTTGTTCAACATTGCCTATAATATATTTTGCGTTCTTGAGTTCATTTAAAATTTTGTCAGCATGTTTCTTGTCTTTGATTTCTAATTTATCTATTGTTTTGTTATTGATTTTGTTTAATTTGGCTTCAAATTCTGCCGTCTGCTGTCTGCCGTCTGCCGTCTGGAGCAACGCGACAATACTCCAATACTCATCAACATTAAAATTTTCAATTTCCCTTTCCCGCTCCACAATCAAACGCACTGCAACAGATTGCACTCTGCCGGCTGACAGGCCGCGCGCAACTTTTTTCCATAGAAATGGTGATAATTCATAACCGACTAAACGATCTAAAATACGCCTGGCCTGCTGGGCATTAACTAATTTCATGTCAATATTTCTAGGATTGTTTAAAGCTTGCAGAATAGCGTCTTTAGTGATCTCATGAAAAACAATGCGGTTTAATTTTTTTTCGTTAATTTTTAAAGCTTCTGTCAGGTGCCAGGCGATTGCTTCTCCTTCACGGTCTTCATCAGTAGCCAGAATAATTTTATCCGCTTTGGCCGCATCTTTTTTTAATTGTGAAATAGTTTTACGCGCTTTGGCTGGAATAACATATTTTGGCTGAAAATTGTTTTCAATATCAATACCCGTTTCACTTTTTGGCAAATCCCGAACATGCCCAAAACAGGATTCGATTCGGTAATGCGAATTAATAAATTTGGAAATTGTTTTTGCCTTGGTGGGCGACTCTACAATTATTAAATCCATGTAAAATTCTAAATAAATTCTAAATAAATTCTAATTATATTAGAATTTAATTCGCATTCCATTAGAATGCTACCTTGCTAAAACATATTGCATCCCTCCCAAATTCCTAATCATTCCTTTCATTTCCATAATAGTTAGTGTACTATTTATAATTCCTGTGTCAAGTTTTGTCAAGCGAACTAATTCATTAATGTGAATTGATTCATGGATTAAATGCGAGATAATTTTTTTTTCTTCGGCTGAGGCGGGAATAATTTTTTTATTATCAATATAGGCGGCAACTTGAGCCAGGTCAAGCGTTTCAATAATATCCGCGGCGCTAGTTACGGTTTTAGCCCCTAGTTTAATTAGTTGATTGGGTCCGGCTGATGCAGGCGAATAAATACTGCCGGGCACGGTAAAAACTTCGCGATTTTGTTCCAAGGCATGGCTGGCTGTAATTAAAGCGCCGGACTTTTCACCGGCTTCAATAACCAGAGTGCCTAGTGAAAGACCTGATATAATACGATTGCGCTGGGGAAAATGATGTTTAAGCGGGGGTGTGCCAAGGGGAAATTCTGATATTACCGTTCCGTTATTAGCAATAATTTTATCAGCTATATAGCGGTTGGCAGAAGGATAAACACTTTGTTTGTCCAGTCCTGAACCTAAAATTGCGATTGTACGGCCATGAACTTCTAAGGCAGCCAAATGAGATAAA
>DAOWHZ010000036.1 GCA_030641105.1 bacterium
GTTATTGAATCTCGTATTGATAAAGGCGAGGGCGCAATAGCTACAGTATTAATTCAAAACGGCACTTTAAAAGTTGGCAACTCGCTTTGTTTGAATAACAAATTCTACGGCAAAGTAAGGGCGTTAAAAAATTATTTTGGTAAAGACATAACTCAAGCCATTCCAGGCATGCCAACCAAAATAATCGGCTTAAAAATAGCGCCTGAAGTCGGGGATATTTTAGAAGTCGGCATAGGAGAAAAAACTAAAATTAAAAAACAAAAAATTAGCGCGCAAGCACGAATTGTTGAGAAATCAGAAAAAGCGGAGAAAGAAGATGATAAAACTAAAAAAATCAATTTAATTATAAAAAGCGATGTCTTGGGAAGCGGTGAAGCTATTGAAGAGTCTTTGGCTAAAATTGAAATACCGGAAATAAAAATAAATATTATAAAAAAAGGCCTGGGAAATATTACTGAAGGCGACATTACTCAAGCTGAAGCCAGCCAAGCTCAAACCATTGGCTTTAATGTAAAAATACCGCCGGTAGTTGAAGATTTGGCGCGAGAAAAAAATGTAACCGTTAAATTATATAACATTATTTACGAGTTAATCAATGATCTTAAAAAACAAATTCAGGAATTAATTGAACCGGAAATTAAACGGGTTGATTTAGGCAAAATAAAAGTTTTAGCTATTTTTAGAACAGAATCAGACAGCCAAATTATTGGCGGCAAGGTGATTAAAGGCACGGTAGAGCAAAACAGCTTAATTGAAGTTATGCGTGATAAGCAAATTATTGAAACCGGCAAGTTGATTAAACTGCAATCTGGCAAACAAGATGTTAATATAGTGGAAGAAAATCAAGAATGTGGCATTCAATACGAAGGTAAACCAGTGATAAAGGAGGGTGATGTTCTGCAGTTTTATAAAGAGGAAAAGGTGATTAAAAAAATCTGAAAAATAGGGCTCAATAAGGCTTAACAGGGCCTATAAGGCTAAAAGGCGATGGTCTTTTCGCCCTCTAAGCCCTATTGATCCTTTTAGCTCTTATTAATCTTATGTCGCGCATCAACCAAATTAATGAATTATTACGAAGTGAGCTGGCCAATCTTATTAATCAGGAAATAAAATTAGACAATGGCTTGATTACAGTTTGCTATGTTGATTGTTCTCCTGATCTTAAAAATGCAAAAATCGGCATTTCAGTTTTGCCTGATAATTTAAGCGGAACAGCTTTGCAAAAATTAAGAAAACACTCCGGTTTGTTACGCAAAACTCTAAACAAAAAATTAAATCTCAAATATATTCCAAAATTTAACTGGATTATTGATGCAACAGAAAAAAATGCGGCGGAGATTGAGGATATATTGAAACAAATTAAAAATTCATAAATTTATACAGTAACTAAATAAATCCCAAATTTCAAGCATCAAATCCCAAACAAATCTCAAATTCCAATTACCAAAATTCCATCCCGAATGCTTTCGGGATTGGTCATTGAAATTTTGTGATTTGGAGCTTATTTGTTATTTGGAATTTGAAATTTGGGATTTTATCTACGATGGAAGACAATATTAACCATAAAATACTTAAACGAATAAAAGAGGCAAAAAATATCCTTCTCGTCACCCACGACGCTCCTGACGGCGATGCGCTTTCCTCTGTTTGCGCTATGATTGAGCTGCTAGAATTCTTAAACAAAAAATATTTTGCCTATTGTTATGACGCGCCGTCTTATCAGTTTGATTTCTTGCCGCATATAGAAAAAATTAGCAATAATAAAAAGCAATTTAATTTTGATGATTTTGATTTAATTATTGCGCTTGATTGCGGCAGTTTAAGTAGGACTAAATTAACTGATGAAATAAACAATAAAAATAAAAATCAATTTATTATTGAATTTGACCATCATCCAAAACTGGATGATTATGCCAATCTTGAATTAAAAGATCCGCAAGCTGCCGCCACTACAGAAATTCTTTATCATTTTTTAAAAGCTAACAAAATTAAAATTAATAAAAACATTGCTGATTGCATCTTAACAGGTATTTTAACTGATACAGCTAATTTTCTTTATCCTTCTACTTCTCAGCAAACAGTGGAAATAGCCTCGGAAATGCTGGCTAAAGGAGCTAATTTGCCGCAAATCATGGAAAATACCCGGCGCAATAAAAGTTTGGCTTCTATGAAAATTTGGGGCAAAGCTATGTCGCGACTGCAGATTAATCAAAAATATAATTTTGCTTTTACGGTTTTAGCTTTAAAGGATATAGCTGATAGCCAAGTAACCGAAGAAGAGCTTGAGGGCATTGCTAACTTTCTCGGTAATCTGCATAATGTTAAAGGAATTCTTTTATTAAAAGAACAGCCAAATAATATTGTTAAAGGCAGCTTACGCACATCTGATGCAAATATTAATGTTGCTCGCTTAGCCCAAGCCCTTGGCGGCGGCGGACATGCCAAGTCATCGGGGTTTAAGATTCAGGGGCAGTTGGAGAGGACAGGAGATGGATGGAGAGTATTTTAAGATAAATTCCAAACTTCAAATAACAAATAACAAACAAATTTCAAATATCAAAATTTCAATAACCAAAATTGTTATTTGGGATTTGAGATTTGGGATTTAAAAAATTTGACAATTTAGTATTTGAATTATAAACTTAAATTATAATTAATTTAAAAATGAATTGTAAACTTTAAATTTATGCCCTTAATCCCTACAGTCATAGAAAAATCAGGCCAAGTAGAGCGGGCTTATGATATTTATTCCCGCTTGCTTAAAGACCGTATTATTTTTTTAGGCGAACCAATTTCTGATCATGTTGCTAATATTATTATTGCTCAATTTTTGTTTTTGGATGCGGAAAATAAAGACAAAGACATTAAATTTTATGTTAACACGCCCGGTGGTTCTGTTACTTCCGGCATGGCGATTTATGACACCATGCAGTATATTAAATGCGATGTATCCACGATTTGCATTGGCATGGCTGCTTCAATGGGAGCAATCTTGTTAGCCGCCGGCGCTAAAGGCAAAAGGTTTACCTTGCCTAATTCAGAAATTTTAATCCATCAGGTTATGGGTGAATTTGGCGGCCAAGCCACTGATATTAAAATCAGAGCCGAACATATTTTAAGAATCAAAGACAAGCTTAATAGAATTTTAGCTATGCATACAGGGCAGAAAATTGAAAAAATTGAAAGGGATACTGATCGTGATCGTTTTATGACTGCTGAAGAAGCCAAAAAGTATGGAATTGTTGATAAAATTATTACCAAGTAATATCGCGTAACACATAAACGCAAAACACGCCTTAATTGGCGTGTTTTGTGCTTATTGCTCAACGCTCTTGCCAAATCTCAAAACCTATGATAGTATAACAATTGTAATCCTAAAATTATCAAATTAAATTAAAATCAGAAAACATGAGGATAAAAATTTAACAGACAATTAACTATACTATCGCCTGTTTTCTGTCGTCTATTAAACATGCTAACAATAAGATTATCTAGAATAGGTAAAAAAAATAAACCAATGTACCGCCTAATTATTTCAGAAAAAGCCCGTGATCCATATGGCCGCGCTTTAGAAATTTTGGGTTCATATAATCCTTACACAAAAAAACTGCAATCCAAAGAGGAAAGAATAAAATATTGGCTAAGCAAAGGCGCCGGCATGTCCCCCACGATAAATAACTTATTAGTTGAAAATAATATTATTAAGGGTAAAAAAGTAAAAGCTTCAGGAGCAAGGAAAAAGAAAAAAACAGATAAACAAGAAAAGCAAAAGCCGGCAAAAACAGAAGAAAAAATAGAAGAAAAAGTTGAAGAAGAAACAAAAACAGAAAATGCAGTTGAAAAAACCGAAAAAGAGAAAAAAGAAACTCCTGAAATTAAGTCTTGACAAAATTATTATTTTTGTTATAATAATATAATCCCATATAGGGAGTTAATTTATTTAAGAGCTCTTTCAAATCTGACTGGATGTAATTATTACTACTTATTATCCCGAATAACTATAACTCCGGGAATAGTCAGTTTGGAAGAAAAGAAAAAATTATGGCTGTAAAAGAACAAGACAAAGATTTTTTAGAATTTGTCGCAAAAGCCATTGTGAGTCAACCTGACAAAGTTCAAGTTACAAGAACAGTGGATGAAATGGGTGTTTTATTGACCTTAAAGCTTGCCCCAGAAGACATGGGCTTTATTATCGGTCGCAGAGGTCAAACCGCCCAATCTATTAGAACTTTACTCAAAATTATTGGCACTAAAAATAATGCCAGAGTAAATTTAAAGATTGAGGAACCAGAAGGAGGAGCTCGCAGACCAGCTCCAAGAGCTGATATTGACACTTCAAGTGTTGATGACTTAAAAATCTAAACATTGAAAACAAATAAAATGCGCAAAGCCACAGCAAAATCTGTGGCTTTGTGTTTATGTGGTATAATTTATTGTAGAAAGTAGAAAGCAGTCTGGAGAATAGAGATTCTGCCGTCTGCTTTCTGCTTTCTGTTTTCTAAAAATATGACTTTCCACATCATCACAATCTTCCCCAACATCTTTAATTCTTATTTAAACGAGAGCATTCTTAAACGTGCGCAAGAAAATAAACTAATTAAAATAAAAATACACGATTTACGCCAATGGACTATTGATAAGCATAAAACCGTTGACGACACGCCTTATGGGGGAGGAGCAGGAATGGTTATGAAGATAACGCCCATTCACAAAGCTCTCTGTGCCTTAAAATCCCAAATCTCAAATTCCAAATTCCAAACAAAATCCAAAATCCAAAATCCAAAATCCAAAATCGTATTACTATCAGCTAAAGGCAAAACATGGAATCAACAGATAGCGCAGAAATATAGTAAATTAGATAACATTGTTTTGATCTGCGGCAGATATGAAGGAATTGACGAAAGAGTTAAAAAGTTTGTTGATGAAGAGATTTCAATTGGTGATTATGTTTTAACTGGCGGTGAAATTCCCGCTCTAGCTATTATTGATTCAATTACTCGCTTATTGCCCGGGGTTTTGGGAAATGTTGAAAGCGCTAAATCTGAATCACATATTACCGTTGGAGTCTTAGAATATCCGCAGTATACTCGGCCAGAGATTTTTCAAGTTGATGGCAAAAAATATCGTGTGCCAAAAATTTTGCTTTCAGGAAATCATCAGGAGATTGCAAAATGGAGAAAAAAGAAAAGCAAAACCAAGTATAAACAACCAGATGCAAATAATTGAAATTTTAGTCTTTTTATGCCAAAATAAAAATAGATTTAATGTTATGCGCTTAAGCATAAAACAATGACATCAAGCGCATAATTTTTATGGTCAAAAAGATTCAAACCCCTTAATTTTTAATAGTTATAATTATGCGTATTATTTTTGGTTTAATTATGTTTGTTGGCGGCACGTTGATTGTGTTAAAATCAGAGGCAATATTAAATATGATAGGGCCAATTGGCTGGTTTGAACGCCATTTAGGCGTAGAAGGAGGATCTAGATTGGGCTATAAACTAATCGGGCTGTTTATTTGTTTTATTGGCTTGTTAATTATGACAAATATGATTGGCGGATTTGTAATGTGGATTATAGGGCCTGTGTTAAAGCATATGGCGCCACCCGGGTAAATCGTTAATTATTTCGGGCCGTTAGCTCAGTTGGCTAGAGCACCTGTTTTGCATACAGGAGGTCGAGGGTTCGAGTCCCTCACGGTCCACCAAATAAAACATCCCGCACTTGCGCGGGATGTTTTTAATCTATTAAATCTTGTTTTATTAGCGGTTATATGATGTAATATTAATATGAATACAGCCAAACTAAAATCACCGCTTAGGCGGGACAGGTTAATAATAATTGACGGCAATGCCTTGATTCATCGCAGTTTTCACGCCTTGCCGCCAACGCTTACCACTAAAAAAGGCGAGATGGTTAATGCTGTTTATGGCTTTACTGCTGTTTTGCTTAAAGCAATTCGTGAATTTAAACCGGATTATGTGGCATTAACTCTGGATAAAGCAGCCCCGACTTTTCGCCATATTGAATACAAGGAATATAAAGCAACCAGAAAAAAAGCTCCGCAAAGCCTGTATGATCAATTTGATCGCATACGTCAGATTGTTCAAGCTTTTAATATTCCTATTTATGAAAAAGACGGATTTGAAGCTGATGATTTAATCGGCACTATTGCTGTTAAGGTTGATAACAATGTTGAAAAAATAATTGTAACCGGAGATCTGGATACATTACAGTTAGTTAATGACCATGTTAAGGTTTATACTATGAAGCGCGGATTGACTGACTCAATGATTTACGATAAAAAGGCCGTGAAGCAGAGATATGGCTTAACAACAGAGCAGATGATTGATTATAAAGCTTTGCGCGGCGATCCTTCTGATAACATTCCCGGGGTTCGCGGCATTGGCGAAAAAACAGCGGTTGAGCTTTTGCAAAATTTTAAAACCTTGGAAAATGTTTATAAAAATATTGATTCTAAAAAAATAAAAGACAGAATACGCGGACTGCTCAAAGAACACAAGAAAGATGCTTTTATGTCTAAAAAATTAGCTACAATAAAATGTGATGTTAAAATTAAATTTGATTTAGAGAATTCCCGTTTTGCCGGCTTTGATCAGAAAAAGGTAGTTGAGTTGTTTAGCGAGTTGGAATTTAAATCGCTGTTGCCGAGAATTAAGGAAATCGGAAATTGGAAATTGGAAATTGGAAATAAATATGGCAAAGAAATAGACAAATTTGAGCGAAATAAAAAGATATTTAAATATCATTTGATTGATGATGATAAAAAATTCGCCAGATTTTTAATTAAATTAAAACAGCAAAAAGAGTTTGCTTTTGATACGGAAACAGCTAATTTTGATTCAATCAGCGCTGAATTATTGGGCATTAGTTTTTCCTGGCAAAAAGGAGAAGCGTATTATTTAAGAATTAAGCATCAAGGATTAAAAACTAAGGATCAAAAAAATAATTTATTTAATTATAAATACGAAATTCAAAACCCAAAACCTAAAACCCAAAATAATTGGCTGGAAAAATTAAAGCCGATATTGGAAAATTCTGGGATTAAAAAATTTGGGCATAACATTAAATATGATATTAAAGTTTTGGCCTGTTATGATATTAATGTTCAGGGCGCGGCGGTTGACACCATGATTGCCTCTTATCTTTTAAGCCCAGGCACGCGCCAGCATAATTTAGATACTTTAACATTTACTGAATTAGGCCATCAAAAAATCACCAAGGAAGATTTACTGGGCAAGGGCCGTAACAAAATTGAATTCAGAGATGTGCCAACTGAAAAATTATATAATTATTCTTGCGAAGACGCTGATTTTACTTATCGTTTAGCCAAAAAGCTGATGCCAGAGTTAAAAAAACAAAAATTAGACAAGTTATTTAAAACAATTGAAATGCCTTTGGTTGCAGTGTTAGTTGAAATGGAAACTAATGGCATAATGATTAGTAGTAATTTTTTAGCTAAATTAAGCCAAAAAGTTAATAAAAAAATCAAACAGTTAAAAGCAAAAATACATAAGCAGGCAGGTAAAAAATTTAATATAAATTCCACTCAGCAGCTCCGTGAAATCCTGTTTGAAAAATTAGCAATTCCAACTGATGGCATTGCCAAAACCAAAACAGGCCTTTCCACAGCGGCTGATGAGCTGGCCAAATTAAAAGATTTGCATCCGATTATCAAATTGATCCAAGAGTATCGCGAGTTAACTAAATTAGCCAATACATACATAGATGCTTTGCCTAAATTAATTAATTCTAAAACAGGCCGTTTGCATACTAGCTTTAACCAGAGTGTAACCGCGACAGGCCGCCTCTCATCAAGCGACCCAAATTTGCAAAATATTCCTATTCGCACCGAATTAGGCCGGGAAATCCGTAAAGCTTTTATTGCCGACAAAGGGCACAAACTGCTATCTTTAGATTATTCGCAGATTGAACTGCGTTTGGCCGCGCATATGTCTGGTGATAAAAAAATGATTAAGGCATTTTGCAATGGAGCGGATATTCATCAAATGACTGCGGCGGAAATTAATCAGGTTGCGCCCGAGGCCGTAACCCGTGAAATGCGGCGGCAAGCCAAGGCAATTAATTTTGGCATTATTTACGGCCAGGGTCCGCATGGGCTGTCTCAAGGCGCTGATATTCCGTATTGGCGAGCCAAGGAATTTATTGAGCAGTATTTTGCAATTTATAAGGATGTTAAAAAATTTATTGATCAAACTATTGAACAGGCGCGAAAAAAGGGGCATATTGAAACTTTATTTGGCAGGCGCCGTTATTTGCCGGAAATTAATTCATCAGTAATGCAGGTCAGGAAAACCGCGGAACGAATGGCTGTTAATACGCCTTTGCAGGGCACTGCGGCTGATATGATTAAAATGGCGATGATTGAGGTATACGGATGGCTCCATAGTTCCCGCCGCAGCGGGACTGTGGAGCCAAAGTGCGAGCATACACAAAAGGCTCCACAACCCTTCGGGACTATGGAGCCGTCAATTGTCCGAATGCTATTGCAAGTGCATGATGAGTTGTTGTTTGAAGTGAAGCAGGAAATGGTTGAAAAAGCAGCTGAAAAAATTAAAAAGATTATGGAGAATGTAATAAAATTAAAAGTGCCGGTAGTAGTAGATGTGAAGGTTGGAGATAATTGGGGCGAGATGCGTGAATTGTTGTGAATTTTTAAAACTACAATTTTTATTATAACTCCAAATTACAATCAACTTTTAACTTCTGCCAAGGAATATAATCTTTTCTTTTTGCCTTATAATACCCAGCTACTGCCACCATAGCCGCATTATCAGTAGTATAAGCTAAATCCGGCATAATAAATTGCCTGCCAGCCGAATTGGAGGAAACTTTTTCCAGTTTGTTATTCACTGCCTCTTTAAATTGCGCCCGCAATTCCTTGTTCGCCGCCACTCCCCCTGTTAACATTACAGTTTTAGCTTTATGCTCTTTTGCCGCTTTAATGGTTTTGTGAATTAGAACATCAACAACTGCCTGCTGAAATTCATAACAATATTCTGGAATTTTTTTCTTGTAATTTTCATCCTTTTTAATTTTGTATAATAGAGCAGTCTTTAATCCAGAGAAAGAAAAATCATAATTTTTAGAATTTATCATTGGCCTTGGAAGAATTATTTTTTTAAATCCGTTTTTGTGAATTTGGTATTTGGTATTTGGTATTTGTTTGTTATTTGAAATTTGAAATTTGAAATTTTTAGAGCTTTGTTTTAAAAACTTCTCTGCGTATTTCGCAATTTCAGGTCCTCCCGGATAACCCAGGCCAAGCAATTTAGCCGCTTTATCAAACGCTTCTCCAGCCGCATCATCTCTGGTCTCACCAATTGTTTTATATTTCCCATGCCCTTTCATTAATACTAACATAGTATGCCCGCCAGACACTGTTAAAACTATAGCCGGAAATTCAATATTCTGCTTTTTGTTAATGAAATTGGCGTATATATGTCCTTCAATGTGATTAATACCAACAACCGGAATATTCCAAGCATACGACAAAACCTTGGCGGTTTCCACGCCAACCAATAAAGAAGTAATTAGTCCGGGGCCAACCGTTACGGCAATTGCATCAATTATTTTTGATGTTTGCTCGCGCTTAATCCCAGCATTTTCCAAAGCTTCGTTAACTACTGGCAAAATCTGCAAAACATGTTCACGCGCCGCTACTTCCGGAACCACGCCGCCGTATTTTTTATGAATATCTATTTGCGATGAAATTATATTGGATCGTACGGACACAAAATTTTGTGTTCCTGCCTGTTTCCCTTCCACAACTGCCGCCGCTGTTTCATCACAACTTGTTTCAATGCCTAAAATTAACATCTTGACTAAATTAAATAA